>WQZC01000167.1 GCA_009780925.1 Actinomycetes bacterium
AGGAGTGTTATGCGAAACCCCAATCCCTGGGTTCCGGAGGCCCAGGATCCTGGGCCTCCGGGCGGCAAGCCAGAGAGTTTCGCATAAGGCTCCAGGACCCCGGCCCTCCGGGTGGAAACCCAGGAAGTCCCGCACCAAACTCCAGAACCGCGACAGGACCGCGACAGGGTTGTCGGTTGATCTGTACACGGTCGGTTCGCTGGGCTCGGCGGGACGGGCTTGTGGGCAGCGCCGGATGGCGGTGGCCCAGGAGCGCGCTTCGACGGGTGGTGTCCAGATCCCGCTCGATCGCGACAACGCAACCACGAATCGGGCCCTCGCGCTGGTGTCCGGCGAGCCGCAGGCGCTCGCGTTCCGGCTGTGGAGGCTGCCGGACGCTGCTCACGGCAGGGCGGCGACCAGTGGCGGGTTTGGCCTCGCGCGGGTCGGGCGGAGCGCACTGGCGACGGCCGGGATCGCGGTGAGCGCTGGGACACCGCGACCGTCGGCTGCCCGCTGACCATCGAGTCGTTGTTCCTGGTCGGCCACAATCAGCGCGCCCACGGTGGCCACACCGAGTGGACCGACCGGCCGTGGCCTGCGCCAAGCCGGTGCGCGCCACGCGCAGCCAGCGAACGTCAAGATCGACGTGCGGTGGTGTTGACGTTCATAGGCGCGTGGCACAACCATCTATGTACGGTGCGGTTGACGTACGGCGGCTGTGACGTGCGATGCCCGAATGGGGCTTGGTGCGAGGCTCCTCGACATGCCAGGGAGGCTTGACGGGCTGTCGCCCAACCCAAGCGGATCAGGCGACCCGATCCCGTGGTTGGCCGCGACGACGCAGTGGCGCGCCCTCTTGAGGCCGTTGCCGCGGGCGGCGCCCATGTGATCGGTGATCGGCGCATGGGCAAGACCTGGTTGATCAAGAAGCTGCAGGACCGGCTGGCCGACACGGTGACGGCGACGCACGTCAGTGGGGAGGTCAGCGACCTGGACCAGTTCGCCGCGGCGCCGCTCACCGCGTTGCGCGGCCCGCGGCGATCTGACGGGGTTCCCACGGTCATCTCTGGTTCTAGCGGACTGCGCCACGTGCTGGCGGACTTGAACTCGGTGAACGACCTGTGGCACATCAATCACTACAAGAATCGCCTGCGCGAATACTACGGCCCCAAGGGCGCCCAGCTGGCGCGGGTGGTCCTCGACATCCTGGCTGTTTCGGACCGCCCGATTCGCTTCGATGAGCTCGGCGACAAAGTCGCCGCACGCAACCCTGATTTGTGGGTCACCAGAGACGATCTACTGGAATTGTTGGACAAACTCAGGCGGGACCACTACACAACCCGCGAGGGCAATGCGGATCGGATGTCATCGCTCATCCTGGCCCGGATCTGGCGCCACCTTCAGCGGCTGTCGTGAGCGTCCGGCCGTTCACCCCAACCCAGGAGCCGGCCGAAGACCTGGACCGGCGCACCGTGGGTCGCGACCAGCTCCTCGGTGTTCTCGGTGAGTGGGTGCGCCTGGCCGCCACCACACGTACTCGGCAGCACACGCTCCTGGTCGGGCCCCGGGGCGCCGCGCGCAAGGCCACCATCGTCGTGGTGATCGAGAACCTCAATCGGGTCTTCCGCGCCATCGGACTGTCCGGTCAGCGCGATCTGCGCTCCCGGGTGGAGAGCTCGGGCAAGGTCCTCGTGCTCGCTTCGGCACCGGTCGTGTTCGCGTCAGTCCGTGACCGCGCCATGCCATGGTTCGGCGGTTTGATCGAGACCCCAGTGGGTGGGCTGACCGCGGCCGAAGGACGCGAGCTGCTCATCCGGCTGGCTCGCGACCGCGGGGACGATCGCCTGGCCGGCGTGCTCGAGTCGGAGCTCGGAACGGCGCTCAGCCAGACGATAGGACAGTTGACGGGTGGGCTGCCCAGGGTGTGGACGGTCCTTTCCGAGTGCGCGGACGCCGAATCGCTGACCGAACTCACGCCGGCGATCGTACGGCTGGTGGAAAGGCTTGCGCCGCACCACCAGCAGCTTCTGTGGGGGTTGCCCGACAACCACCAGGTGATCGTGCGTCAGCTGGCCCAGGGCGCATCCGCCGCTATGACCGCCTCGGGAATCGCGAACGAAACCGGGCTGACGCCGCAGACGGCGACCAAAGCGCTCGGCCTGCTCAGGCAGGCGCATTGGGTGCGCGACGAAAAACTGCCGCTGGGGAGCGATCAGCGTCGCACCTGGTACCGCTTGCGCGACCCAATGCTGCGCCACCATCTCCAGTGGCGCGTCAGCGCAGGGGAGCCGCTGCGGTTGATCATCGCCCTGCTTCGGCAGTGGTACGACCCGAGCGGGAACCTCGCGCGGGCGCTGGACGCGGACGCCAGCGGCGGCGCGACGACTCCCCAACAGCTCGCGCGTTGCCTTCCCTCGGGGCCGGACCGCTACGGCATCCTGGACCGGTTGATCCGCGCCCGCGCGGGGGACCACGAGGCCAGGCTCAGGCTCCCGGCCGAGCTGCGACCCCTAGTCGACCGCAGCCCGGATTGACCCGCCGACGGTGATCACGCCGCCCGGGTCGCGCCGGTGCGAGGGCCGGAACTCGGGGACCTCGCCGGCGCGCGCGACTAGGGTGCGGGTTCATGTCCTATGACCTTCAGATCTACGCGACGACGGCGCTGCCCGCGGCTGAGCTGCGGGCGCTCGTGGCCGCCGCCGGATTCGGCGCAGACGACGATGTCGCGGGCGAGGGGCTGTTATCCGTCGTGCGAGGCGCCAGGCGCGCGTATTGCTTCACTCTCGGTGGCCCAGCTGGAGTGAAACTTGAGGACATCCCCGAGGAGATCGTGGCCGTCCTGATCGGCGCGACCTGCGTCTTCGAAGTCGTCGTCGAGGGCTCGTCCTCGACGAGCATTCCGCACGCGGTGCGGTTCGCGCGGCGCCTCGCCCAAGCGGTCGGAGGCGCGGTGTTGGACCGACAGACCGGCGCGACCTGGTCGCGCGGCAAACTGCGCGCCTGCGCGCCGGTCGAGCGCGGCGTGATCTCGGTGGTGGAGCTGTGCCTGTACGTGGCGGTGCCATTTGATCCCGCCGACACGGCGGCGGCGTGGACCGCCTTGTCCCGCCGGTATCTGCCGGAGGCGCTGCCTCGGCGGTATGGGACGTTGGAGCCGCTGCGGCACAAACTCCAGGATGGCGGCGACGCGGCTTTCCGTGACTTCGTCGGCCAAGCCGATTACATGGTCTTCACCGCGACCACTCGTCCGGCGTTGGACGGGTCTCTGGGCGCTGGCCCGGATAATGGCCGCAAGGCTGCTTGGCATTCCCTCACGGTCCTGCGCGACGCGCTTGACGAACCTGGCTGGCGGGCGGCAGCGCGCGCGTTCTTCATCGAATTCGCCAGGGCCACGAACGCGGTGTTCGCCTCGGCCGAGGTGATTCGGGCAATGGAGTGGTCTGGACTAGGGCTCAGCCTGACCGCCGCCACCGAGCGTCACATCAGCCCGGCGTTCGGCGGGGGATGGGCGGGATTGCCCCCATACCCGGTGTGGTGGAGCTGGTTCGGTGCCGATTACGCGCCCCTGGTCGCGGAACACCTGCCCGCGCAGCGGATCGAGCGGCACGGGACTGGCTTGTTCCACTGGCGCGGCGAGGAGCCCCGGGACCGCGACCAGTTGGCGGCAGAGTTGCCGGGCGCAGCGGCCGGGAGCTGGCTGCCCGCCGAATTGCTGCTGGTCGTCAACGATCCCGACTGTCGGTGGCGAACCCCGTCGCTCACCCGGGCGCGGGTCCTGCCGATCCGCTTGGGGTGAACACCAGCCCGGGCGAATGCGGGTCCGACCTCACCACTTCGGTGCGGGATGCGCGGCGGCATAGGTTTTGATGGCTTGCTGGATGGTCCGGGTGTAGATCTGCGCGCCGGACGGCCCGGGATGGATGCCGTCGCTGGCCAACAGATTCAGGTGGGGGGCGATGGCGGCATCCCAGTCCGCCACCACCACCGTCGCCGGGTGGGCCTTGGCGAAGGCCTTGAGCAACTGGTTGCCGGGCGGGATCCAGGCGCGGGCGCCATGAGCGGTGACCAGCACGAGCAATCGGTGCGGGCCGGTGGCGTCGAGGATCTGCTGCAGCACCGCCGTGCTGAAATACCCGTTGGTGACCAGGCTGACCACCACCACCGGGCGCAGCCGGCCGCCCTGGGCCAGGGCCTGGACCATCTGCGGCCCCACCAGCATGGACCGGGACACCTTGGCATCGATGCGGATGCCGGGGAAGCTCTGCAGCAGGGATGGCGCGGCGGCCAGCATGACCGAATCGCCGATGGCGTCGATCTTGTTGCCGGGAGGCAGCGGCGGGCGGGTCGGTTTCGGCGATGGCGTGCGCGTGTCCGACGGCCGGGGCGCAGTGGACGAGCCTTGCCCGGGTGTGGGGGCGAGGCTGGGTGAGACCGTTTCGGGATAGGTGATCGGGCTTGTCTCCGGCGTGGTGTCCGCGGGCTGGCTCATCGTGGCCAGCGCTTGTTGCCCCGACAGGATGTAATCCTCGGCGGCAGTTCGCGGCGGCGCGAACCGCACCGCGACGGCGACGCTGCCAATGACGACCGCGCAGGCCGCCACCGCCGCCACCAGCGCCCACCGCGCCGGGCGCGCGGGCGGGGTAGCCGGCTGCCCCAGGGCGTCGCTGGTTGGCGCGGAGTCCGCAGCGGGCGCGGGGCGAGCGTTCGCCGCAGGCTTCGGCCGTCCCTTGTGGGCCGCCGCCATCGGGCCGGGCCCGGTTCGTCTCAGGCCGGTGCGAACCGCCCGCGCGTAGCCGCGGAAGCCAAGCCGCCGCACCGGGGTCTCGACCAGCCGGTAGGACAGGGCGGCCGCCACGACGCTCGCCACCGCGTCGATCGCCCCGAGCAGCCAAGCGTGCGAGGACCCGAGCTGGGCGGGCAGGCCCAGCAGCAACAGCGTGTAGACCGGCCAATGCCACAGATAGATGCCATACGACCGTTCGCCGAGCCAGGCCAGCGGCCGCCAGTTCAGCGCCCAGCCCAATCTCGACCCGGGCGCCACCGCCGCATAGATCACGAGCGCGGTGAGCAGGCTCGCCAGCACCAAGCCGCCGCGGTAGGTGAAGGACGCGGCGTCGTCCATCAGGACGGCGCACGCGACCAGGCCGAGCAGGGCGGCGGAGCCCGCGACCGAGCCGGTGAGCCAGTGCGCGACGCGAGCGGACCGCAGCCGCGGATGAGCATGCGGTTCGGCTGCCGGTTGGGAGTCCGGCCCCTCGTCGACCGGGATCCGCTCCGGCGGCTCCGGCGGGATCTCGTCCGCGGTCTCCTCGGGATGGTCCTGCGGATCATCGGCCGGGATCTCCTCCGGCGGCTCCGCTGGCAAATCGTCCGACTGCTCCGCTGGCGCCTCCTCCGGCTGGTCCTCCGGACACTCAACGGGTTGGTCCGGCGACGGCTCAGCGGGAACGTCGGCCGGGACCTCCTCTGCCTGCTCCACCGGCGGTTGCAGGGGCTGATCCACCGGTGCGAGGTGCGGGATCTCCGCCGGCGGGTCCATCGGCGGGTTCGCAGGCGCCTGGGCTGGAAGAGATTCGCGCCGCATCACCAGCAGGCCGAGGGCCGCTCCCAGCAGCAGGCCGAAGGCGTGCGTGTCGGCGCCGTAGTAGACGCGGGTTGGGTCGCCGCCGGGTTGGAAGAGAACGGCCATCAGCCCGGCCGAGGCGCACGCCAGCAGCACCGCGGCCCAGACGCGGCGGTGAGCGATGCGGCGTTGGCGCAACAAGAGCACCAGAATCGCCGGCCAAACGAGGTAGAACTGGACCTCCACGCCCAGCGACCAGAAGTTACGGAACAGGTCCGGCACCAGGTTCTGGAAGTAGCTGTGGCTGGTGGCGATATCGATCCAGTTGGTGGAGAACGTCAGGGCGCCCGCGATCTGCCGCCAAACCCCCACCAGGGCGTCGCGGCCGAACCAGCCGGCGGCGCCCACACAGACCGCGACGGTGACCGCCATGGCCGGCAGCAGCCGGCGCGCCCGCCGCAGCCAGAACGGCCCCAGCGCCACTCGGCCGGTGCCCTGGAACTCGCGCACCAGAAGCGCGGTGATCAGGAAGCCGGAGATGGTGAAG
>WQZC01000168.1 GCA_009780925.1 Actinomycetes bacterium
CCTGGGGCGACCAGGCGCTCTACCCGTCGGGGTTGACGCCGGCGGAACGCGCCCGGCGGCAATTCGTCCTGCTGCACGAGATGGCGCACATGTGGTTCGGCGACCTGGTGACGCTGAAATGGTGGGACTCGCTGTGGCTGAACGAGTCGTTCGCGGACTGGGCCGGGTTCACCGCGTTGTCCGCGCTGCGCGGTAGCGACGTGCCCTGGGCGCACTATCTGCTGACCCACAAGATTCGCGGCTACGCCGCCGACGGCGCCCCGACGACCCATCCGATCTGTGTTGACATCCCGGACGTCGAGACCGCCGAGGCGAGCTTCGACATGATCACCTACGCCAAGGGCGCGGGCGTGTTGCGCCAGCTGGTCGCCTGGTTGGGGGAAGACGTCTTCGCGGCGGGGCTGCGCGAGTACTTCGCGAGCTTCGGCTGGGGCAACGCCGATCTGGCCGATCTGCTGGCGCGACTGCGGGCGGCGAGCGGTCGCGATGTGGACGCCTGGGCCGCGCAGTGGCTGCGAACCTCGGGCACGAACACGCTGACCGTGGGCGTGGCCGCCGCCGAGGGCCGCTACGACAGTGTGGCCCTCGGCCAGGACGGCGAGCCGAAGCGGACGCACCGGATGCTGCTGGGGCGTTACTCGGCTGGTCCGGGTGGCGCGCTTGTACCCGGCCCAGCGATCGATCTGGAGGTGTCGGCGGCGGCGCAGACCCCGGTCCCGGGCCTGGCTGGCGAGCCGGTCGGGGTGCTGGTGCCCAACGACGGGGATTGGGCCTTCGCCCGGGTCCGCTACGACGCGGCGTCGTTGGCGGCGTTGCCGGGCTTGGCGCACACCCTGCCCAGCACGCTGAGCCGGGCGGGGGTCGTCGTCGCGCTGCGCGAGCTGGTCATCGCCGGGGATCTGGGCGTGGCCGATTTCGTGGACTGCGCGCTGCGCTGCGTCGCGGTGGAGCCGGACCCGGCCGCTGTGGCGCAGCTGCTCGCGATGTGCGTCGAGCTGGCCAAACAGTTCGCGCCCCGGGGCGAGCTGCTGGCGATCTTGGGCGCGATCGCGTCCGTCGCCGGCGACGCGTGGCGGGCGGAGCGCGACGGCGAGCTCCGGTTGTCCTATGAGCTGATCCTCGCCGAGTGCGCCTCGACCGAGGCTCAGCTGGCGGAACTGCGGTCGCTGGTGGCTGGCGCGGGCACCCGCCAGCGGGTCCGTTGGGCGTGCCTGCTCCGGCTGGCGATCTTCGACCAGGTGAGCGACGAGGAGATCGAGCGAGAGATCGCGCGCGACCCGGACGCCAACGCCGCGACCCGTGGGGCGGCGGTTCGCGCGGCGCGGCCCCGCGCCCGGGCGAAGGCGGACGCGTTGCGCGCCATGCTGGCCCCGGCCGCCTCGCCGCTGGCCCGGGAGCTGCTGGCCGGCGGGCTGTGGCAGCCGGAGCAGGAGGAGCTGCTCCGGCCGGTGGCCGAGGACTACCTGCGGCTGATGCCGGCGGTGGCGACCGATCCGAACGCCCCGTTGCAGGGATCGTTGATCAAGCGGACGTTCCCCCGGTTCGGGCCGGACTTCTCGTTCCTGGCGGCGGTGTCCGAGCTGGCCGCCGGGATGGACGCGCCGCTGATGATGCGCAACACGCTGCGCGACGAGATCTATCACTTGGAGACCGCATTGCGGGTGCGCGCGCCGGTGCGCACCGATCCGAAGGAGGAGTCGTGAAGATTTGGATCTCGTTTGACATGGAGGGCGTCGCCGGGGTCGTCGACTGGGAGCAGTGCCGCCCCTCCGGTGGGCCGAAGTATCAGGTGGGCTGCGAGCTCACCCTCGGCGAGGTGAACGCGAGCATTGAGGGCGCGGTCGCGGCCGGGGCGACGACGGTGGTGGTGAACGATTCGCACGGCGCGATGGCCAACCTGGACCCGCGCCGACTGGCCGGCGGGGCGCGATACATATCCGGTCGGCACAAGCCGCTGTACATGATGCAGGGGCTGGACGGCTCGGTGGACGGCATCTTCTGCATCGGCTACCACGGCTCGATCTCCGGCCGTCCGTCCACCCTGAGCCACAGCTACAACCCGGACGTGTTCACCGCCGCGCGGATCAACGGAGAACTGGTCGGCGAGACCGGCATCAACGCGCT
Organism: Actinomycetes bacterium; assembly: GCA_009780925.1. GTDB lineage: Bacteria > Actinomycetota > Actinomycetes > Mycobacteriales > Jatrophihabitantaceae > WQZC01. Next base: position 2,125 of record WQZC01000168.1, read on the forward strand.
GGTCGCCGAGCACTACGGCGTCCCGTTCGCGCTGCTCGCCGGCGACGCGGTCACCTGGCAGGAGGGGCAGAAGTTCGCCGCCGACGCCGAGCATGTGCGGACCAAGGAATCGATCACCCGGTTCTGCGCGGAGAACCTGCACCCGGACGAGTCGTGCGAGTTGATCCGCGCCGCCGCCGAACGGGCGGTGCGCCGGCTCGCGGCCGAGGGCATGCGCGCGCCGGGGCTGCCCCGCCCGACGAGCCTGGAGCTGGAGATGCTGACCGCCGACATGGCGGAGGTGGCCACCTGGGCGCGTGGGGTGGAACGGATCGCCGATCGCGCGGTCCGCATCTCCGGCGACGACCTGCTGACGGTGTTCCAGTCCTTCGTCGCGGTCAGCTACATAACCCGCCAAGCCGGCGGCCGCTGACCCACTGCCGCCGGCTTGCGTCGAGGGGTGTAATGCGTTACACTGCTTCTCGCAGGCGGGCTGGCGACGGTCGGTTATCTGGCATCCAAGGTTCGAATCCTTACTCGCTCCGGCGGAAACGGCGGTGCGTGCAACCCGGCGGTCACAACCACGTCCGTCTGCGCCCAACTGAACAACAACAGCGACGGGCCGGAGAGTTTCGGTTATCTGGACCCACAGGTGGCGGGTTCGAATCCCGTCCGGATTCCCTTCCTGGATTTCCGGTGGCTCAGCGGATAGAGCAGTGGGCTTTCCGGACTCACAACCATGTCCGTCGCCTTCTTTCGAGTGGTCGCACGGGCCGGAGACGGTCGGTTACCACTGTCAATGGAGATGTCGCGGGTTCGAATCCTGCCGTCGATTTCGGTCGACGTAGCTCAGCGGTAGAGCGCTTTGCCGGCGGTCACAAACATGCCCGCGCGGCCACCCGAAAGATCAGCAAGAGAAAGGAAGGAGCGGGACGATGCCGGACGCATTGAACACGATCAATCTGCGGGGCACGCCGCAGTCGCAGCCCGCCGATCCGCGCCAGGTCCCGAACAGCGCGGGCGGTCACACATTCACGGTCGCGCCGGTGGAACGGCTGCGCCGGTTCTTGGTGCTGGGCACTGAAGGCGGCACCTATTACGCGAGCGAGCGGCAAATCACGCAGGCGAATGCCGAGGTTGTGTTGGCTTGGGCGCGCGAGCGGTGCGCCGAACTGGTGGACGAGGTCGTCTCCATTTCAACCGCCGGACGGGCGCCGCGCAACAACCCGGCGCTGTTCGCGCTGGCCGCCGCGGCGTCGCTGGGCGATCCGGCGGGCCGCCGGGCCGCGCTCGCCGCGCTGCCGCGGGTGGCTCGGACGGGCACGCACTTGTTCCAGTTCGCCGGCTATGTCGAGCAGTTCCGGGGTTGGGGCCGCGGGCTGCGGCGCGCGGTCGCGGACTGGTACCTGAGCAAGCCGACGGACGCCGTGGCGTATCAGGTGGTGAAGTACCGCCAGCGTGAGGGCTGGTCGCACCGCGATCTGCTGCGGCTGGCGCACCCGGTGACCGATGAGCCGGAGCGCAAGCAGCTGTTCGACTGGATCTGCGGTCGCGGCCCAGACGGGGGCGCGGGCGTTCCGGCGATCGTCGCGGGTTTCGCCTAGGCCCAGGCCGCGACCACCGTCGGCGAATGGGTCGCGATCCTCGACGGGTTCCCGTCGCTGTCGTGGGAGATGTTGCCGGACGCGGCGTTGGGCGAGGCCGAGGTGTGGGCGAAGCTGCTCGACAACGGCGTCCCGCAGACCGCGCTGCTGCGCCAGCTGCCCCGGCTTACCCGGCTCGGGTTGCTGGCGCCGATGTCCGACACGCTGAACCTGGTGGTCGGCCAGATCGCCGACGCCGAGCGGCTGCGCCAGGCGCGGGTGCACCCGGTCAACGTGCTGGTCGCGGCGCGGACCTACGCGTCCGGCGTCTCGGCGCGGGGGCACTCGGCCTGGGAGCCGGTTGGGCCCGTTGTCGACGCGCTGGACGCCGCGTTCTACACGGCATTCGGCTCGGTTCGCCCGGCCAACAAGCGCACGCTGCTGGCGCTGGACGTGTCCGGTTCGATGACCTGGGCCGCGTCCGGGCTGCCGATCACCGCCCGCGAGTTGTCGGGCGCGTTGGCGCTGGTCACGGCGGCGACCGAACCGCGGACCACGACGGTCGGTTTCACAGCGTCGAGCAAGGGTCTTCGCGGTGGGCTGTTCCGGCGCGGCAGCGCGGTGGACGGCATCTCCCCGTTGCCGATCTCGCCGCGCCAGCGACTGGACGACGTGCTGAAGGCGATCTCGGACCTGCCGTTCGGCCGGACCGACTGCGCCCTGCCGATGTTGTGGGCGACCGCGAACAAGGTCGAGGTCGACACGTTTGTCGTCTACACCGACAACGAGACGTGGGCGGGTGAAGTGCATCCGCATCAGGCGTTGCGGCAGTATCGCGACTGGTCGGGGATCGACGCCCGGCTGGCGGTCGTCGGCTTGACGGCGACGGACTTCACCATCGCCGACCCGGACGATCCCGGCATGCTCGACATCGCCGGGTTCGACGCCGCGCTGCCGACGCTGCTGACCGACTTCTCGGCTCGTGCCGTCTGATTCGGCGATCCAGCAGGCGCGCGAGCACAACCGTCGCGCGGCGGAGGCGCTCGCTCTCGCGGAGCGCCACCGGCAGCAGCGAGACGCGTTGATCCGCCGTGCTCGGGAAGAAGACCCGGGCCGGTGGTCGTACAACGCTCTCGCCGCTGCCGTCGGCTGCAGCAAGGAACTAATAGCCGCAATAGTCAAGCGCCGCGTGTAGCAACCAACGAACTCGACTGTCGCGCGGGGAGCGGTTGGCCCACCCTATCGGCTGAGCCACCACACAAAGCCGGGAAATCTCGTCGCTGCGGGTGGATCCATTGCGAAACCGGCGAGCGCCTCCTCAAGCGCTAGCGGCGCGCCAACCGTCCTCGGGAACCGTCTCGATTCACAGAAGACAACTCCGCAGTGTTCGGGAACCAGGGCCATGGCCGCCGGAAATGTCGTGACATCTTCGGTGACCACGGTCCGATTCTCCTCACATGCCGCAGTCAACACCGTTTGGTCATCTCGTCCTCGCAGCTCGTCGCGCGCTATGACGGCTTGGGTGTCGACGCCGCGCGCCGAAAGGTTCGTTGCCAACGACGCTGGGTAGTGCTCGTCAAGGAGCAACCTCAAGTTAGCCATAAAGCGCTTTGCGACGATCCCACGCCAGGCGAGCCTGTTCTTGGGCTCGGTTTATGCGGTCGATCTGGATATCGATTTCGTCGCGGAACTCGGCGTAGTAGGCCAGGGCGCAGTCAACCTCGCGCCGGGTCAAGCCGGTGGCCGCGACGACATTCTCAACGGTCCGCTCGGAGGGGTCGTGCTGGTTCCAGGATTCGGCGACCGTCCAGACCTCCGGGCCGTCGACAAGGGCGGCGACCCGTGTTCCCGTCGGTGTCGCGACGAACCGAATACGGGGATGGGATTGCGCGCGCAACCATTCCCGCAACGCAGTGTTGATCAGCGATGTCCGATTCCAGCCGGTTTGAGCGAGGTATCGCGCAGCCGCTTCCTCAACCGGGGCACCCAGCCGGACACTGACCGCCGCACCCATGTATGACAGTGTAGACGACGCAATTCAGCGCGGGCCAAGGCTCGGCTCGATCAGATTGCGCGCCTGTATCGCTGTGGGGGCAAACCTGTCGGTGGGCGCCGACAAGGTCGACAGCCGATCGCCCCGACAGCCGTCCGTCTCGACACCCTTCGAGGCGGCACCACAGATTGGCGGGTGGCGGGTTCGGGTGTGCTTTGTGTGGTTCGCGGTGGTTCAGAACGGTGGCGGCTCGCATGGGTCGGAAGGCGTGGCGCTGCCCGGAGCCGGGTTGGCCAGCACGACTGGAGCGCTGACGGGGGAGTTGACTGTTGATCCGGCAACGGGCTGGTCTGCGCTCGCGTGGTCTGCGCTCGCGGGGGCACTGGTTTCGGACTTGGTGGTGTGGA
>WQZC01000169.1 GCA_009780925.1 Actinomycetes bacterium
CACCGGCGCGATCATGATCCTGTTCCTGTTCGTGATCATGTTGGTGGGGCGCGACGCCTCCGACTCGCTTCGTGAGACGCTGCGCGGGCAACGCCTGGTGGCGGCGCTGTTCGGCCTGGCGTTTGTGATCGGGGTCGGCGTGGGGGTGGGCCGGGCGTTCACCGAGGTGGACCCGGTGAACCTGGACACCGCCAACGCCGACGGACAGAACGTCAACTCGATCGCCAACTTGCTGTTCACCAAGTACCTGTTCGCGTTCGAGCTCACCTCCGCGCTGCTGATCGTGGCCGCGATCGGCGCGATGGTGCTCACCCACGTCGAACGGGACGGGCCCAAACCCACTCAGCGGGCACTGGCCCGCGCTCGCATCCGCTCCGGCCGGCCCCAGCCGCTGCCCGGACCGGGGGTGCTCGCGTCCGGTGACGCCATTGGCACCCCGGCGCTGCTGCCGGATGGCTCAGTCACCCCGAAGTCGGTGTTCGCGTCGCTGGCCGGCGCGGAGCCGCCGACGCGGCAAGGGCGCCTGCCCGCTGCCGCCGAGCCGACCGCGCCACCCATCGAGCCCGCTGAACCAATGGTGGAGCCCGACGAACCAGCGGAACCAATGGCGGAGCCCGACGAACCCGCCGTCGAGTCCAAAGAAGATCAGGAGGCCGAATAGATCATGACGCCTATCTGGTATTTGGTGCTCTCGGCCATGTTGTTCACCGTCGGCGTGGTCGGGGTGTTGATCCGCCGCAACGCGATCGTGGTGTTCATGTGCGTCGAACTGATGCTCAACGCGGTCAACCTGACGCTGATCACTTTCGCGCGGATGAACGGCTCGCTGGACGGGCAGGTCATCGCCTTCTTCGTGATGGTGGTCGCCGCCGCCGAGGTCGTGGTCGGGCTGGCGATCATCATGTCCATCTTCCGAACCCGGCGGTCGGCGTCCATCGACGACCCCAACCTGTTGAAGTACTAGGAGGCCGGGCGTGAACTCCGTTGCGGCGCAAGGCATCCAGTCCGCCGCCTGGTTATTGATCGCGGTTCCCGCGCTGTCCGCGGCCATCTTGCTGCTGGTCGGCAAGCGCGGCGACAAGTGGGGGCACCTGCTCGGCGCGCTGGTGCCCTGCGCGCTGTTCGTGTTCGGCTTGTTCCTGTTCTTCTCGCTCAAAGGACAGGCGGACCGTGAGGTCGTCAGCCACCTGTTCGACTGGGTGCCGGTCGCGCAGTTCCAAGTCCAGGTCGGGCTGTTGATCGACCCGCTGTCGATGGTCTTCGTGTTGCTGATCACCGGTGTCGGCGGGCTGATCCACATCTACGCGCTGGGCTACATGGCCCATGACGAGGGGCGACGGCGCTTCTTCGGGTACTTCAACTTGTTCGTCGCGGCGATGCTGCTGCTGGTGCTGGCGAACAACTACCTGCTGTTGTACGTCGGCTGGGAAGGCGTCGGCCTGGCCTCCTACTTGCTGATCGGGTTCTACTTCGACCGGCCGGCCGCCGCCACGGCGGCGAAGAAGGCGTTCATCGCCAACCGCGTCGGCGACGTCGGGCTGTCCATCGCGATCATGCTGATGTTCGCCTATTTCGGGGCCACCGACTTCGCCGGGGTGTTCTCCGCCGCGCCGCAGCTCAGCGCTGGAGTCGCCGCCGCGATCTCGCTGATGCTGTTGCTCGGCGCGTGCGGCAAGTCTGGCCAGTTCCCGCTGCAGAGCTGGTTGCCGGACGCGATGGAGGGCCCCACCCCGGTGTCGGCGCTGATCCACGCGGCGACGATGGTGACCGCTGGCGTCTACCTGATCGCCCGCTCCGCGCCGATCTTCAACACCTCCCAAGTCGGCCGGACCATGGTGGTGATCGTCGGCGCGATCACCCTGCTGTACGGGTCCATCGCCGGCTGCGCGCAAGACGACTTGAAGCGGGTGCTGGCGTTCTCCACGGTGAGCCAGATCGGGTACATGTTCCTGGCGGTCGGCCTCGGCCCCGGGGTCTACGCCATCGGCATCCTGCACCTGCTCGGGCACGGTTTCTTCAAGGCCGCGCTGTTCCTGTCCGCCGGCTCGGTGATGCATGCGATGAACGACCGGATCGACATGCGGCGCTTCGGCGGGCTGTGGAAAGTGATGCCCATCACCTGGGCGGTGTTCGGCTGCGGATGGCTGGCGATCATCGGGTTCCCCGGCGCCACCGGCTTCTTCACCAAAGACAAGATCATTGAGGCGGCGTTCGACAAGGGCGGCGTCTCGGGCTGGGTGCTCGGGTTCGCCGCGCTGATCGGCGCCGGGCTGACCGCGTTCTACATGAGCCGGGCGCTGTTCATGACCTTCCATGGCAAGGCGCGCTGGGCCGAGGACGCGCACCCCCACGAGGCGCCCAAGACGATGACCGTGCCGATGCTGGTGCTGGCGCTGCTGGCGCTGGTCGGCGGCGGGCTGCTGATCGCCGGCAACGGGGTGCAGCACTGGCTGGCCACCCCGGGGATGGGCCACGAGGAGGCCGCCGCGCACCCGATCAACGCCACGCTGCTCACCGCGCTGACCCTGGTGATCATCGCGATTGGGGTGGCGGTCGCCTGGCTGCTGTTCGTGCGCAAACCGGTGCCGGAAGTCGCGCCGGAGAAGGTTTCGCTGGTCACCGTCGCCGCGCGCAAGAAGCTGTACGCGGACGCGTTCAACGAGGCGGTGCTGGAGGCCCCTGGGTTGTGGCTGACCCGGGTGGCGGTGTGGTTCGACAACAAGGGAATCGACGGCGCGGTCAATGGCCTGGCGGCCGGATTCGGCGGCGGCTCGGGACGATTGCGAAGGTTGCAGACGGGTTTCGTCCGTAGCTACGCGCTGTCGATGCTGGGCGGCGCGGTGGCCATCCTGGCGGTGCTGCTAGCGGTGAGGTTCGGCGGATGAACGACTTGACATTGATCGGGCTGTTGCTGGTCCCGCTGGTTGGGTCCCTGGTGGTGTTCGCGCTGCCCAAGACGACCACCACGCCGGCCAAGTGGCTGGCGCTCGGGTTCTCGCTGGCCACGGTCGTGTACGCGGTGGTCGTCGGCGCGCGGTTCGACACCGGCACGGGCGCCAAACGGTTCCAGTTCGAGGGCAGCTGGATGTGGATCCGCTCGTTCGGGGTCCATCTGGCCTTCGGCGTCGATGGGATCGCCTTGGTGCTGGTGGTCATGTCGGTGGTGCTGGTGCCGGCGGTGGTCCTCGCCTCGTGGAACTCCTTCGACTCCCGGCGCGACGCGGAGGAGCACATCGCCCCCAAGCGCAGCGTGCGCACCTGGTTCGGGCTGATCCTGCTGCTGGAGTTCTTCATGGTCGGGGTGTTCATCGCCACCGACGTGTTCTTGTTCTACATCTTCTTCGAGGCCATGTTGGTGCCGATGTATTTCGTCATCGGCAGCTTCGGCGGCCCGCGCCGGCAGTACGCGGCGATGAAGTTCATCCTGTACTCCCTCGCCGGCGGGCTGCTGATGCTGGCCGCTGTCATCGGGCTGTATGTGACCACGGGCACCGGCTCGTTCGCGATCACCGACCTGATCGGCAAGGTGCCGGACAACGCCACCCAGCGCTGGCTGTTCCTGGGCTTCTTCATCGCGTTCGCGATCAAGGCGCCGCTGTTCCCCTTCCACACCTGGCTGCCCGACGCCGGCGCGGAGGCCCCGGCGGGCGGCGCGGCGCTGCTGGTCGGGGTGCTGGACAAGGTGGGCACCTTCGGGTTCCTGCGCTACTGCCTGCCGCTGTTCCCGGACGCCTCGCGGCGCTTCGCGACCCCGATCATGATCTTGTCGGTGATCGGCATCCTGTACGCGGCGTTCGTGGCGATCGGCCAACGGGACATGAAACGCCTGGTCGCCTACACCTCGATCGCGCACTTCGGCTTCATCGGCCTGGGCATCTTCGCCTTCACCACCCAGGGCGGGACCGGCGCGGTGCTGTACATGGTCAACCACGGCCTGGCCACCGGGGCGCTGTTCATCGTCGTCGGCCTGATCGTCGCGCGCGGCAAGAGCCGGCTCATCAGCGACTACGGGGGCCAGCACAAGGTGACCCCGTGGTTGTCCGGGGCGTTCCTGGCCACCGGCCTGGCGGCGCTGGCGCTGCCCGGGCTGTCCACGTTCATCAGCGAGTTCCTGGTGCTGGTGGGAGCCTTCACCCGGCACAAGGCGCTGGCCGTGCTGGCCACCACCGGCATCATCATGGCCGCCATCTACGTGCTCTGGCTCTACCAGCGCACCATGCACGGCCCGGTCAGTGAGAAGGTCAAACGGTTCAAAGACCTCAACGCCCGGGAGGCGTGGGCGGTCGTGCCGTTGCTGGTACTGATCCTGGTCCTCGGGGTGTACCCGAAACCGGTGCTGAACATCATCAACCCGGCGGTCAAGGCGACATTGTCCGATGTCCACCAGACCGACCCGGTGCCCCAGTTCCCGGTGGCTGTCGGAGGGGTCAAGTGAGTCACTCATTCACACTCGCGGCCGGCGCGCCGGAGCTGCCCTCGATCGCCTACCACGCGCTGTGGCCGGTGCTCATAGTGTTCGTGGTGGCCTGTCTGGGCGTGCTGGTCGAGGCGTTCATCCCGCGCGAGGAGCGTTACGCGACGCAGGTGGGCCTGGCCGTGATCGGCCTGCTGGGCGCCATCGTCGCGGTCGTGGCGTTGCGCGGCGCGTCGCTGACCACGGTCGGCGGGGCGATCGCGGTGGACGGGACCGGTCTTTTCATCCAAGGCTCGATCCTTGTCTTGGCCGTGATGTCGGTGCTGTTGATGGCCGAGCGGGCGGTGGACGGCAGCCCGATCGTCGCGCAGGCGGCGGTGGTCGCCGGCTCGCGACAGGATCGCGAGCAGGCCCGCTCGGATCGGATGCAAACCGAGATCTTCCCGCTGGCGATGTTCGCCGTCACCGGCATGCTGATCTTCCCGATCTCCAACAACCTGTTGTTGATGTTCGTCGCCCTGGAAGTGCTCTCCCTGCCGCTGTACCTGATGGCCGGGTTCGCGCGTCGCCGCCGCCTGCTGTCCCAAGAGGCGGCGGTCAAGTACTTCCTGCTGGGCGCGTTCGCCTCGGCGTTCTTCCTGTATGGCGTGGCGATGCTCTACGGCTACGCCGACTCGGTCGACCTGGCCGGGATCCGGTCGGCGGTCGCAACCAGTTCGCGGCCGGACGCGTTGCTCTACATCGGCCTGGCGCTGCTGCTGGTCGGGTTGTTGTTCAAGGCCGGCATCGCTCCGTTCCACAGCTGGACCCCGGACGTCTACCAGGGCGCACCGACCGCGGTCACCGCGTTCATGGCCGCGTGCACCAAGATCGCCGCCTTCGGCGGGATCCTGCGCGTGCTGTACGTCGCGTTCGGGACGATGAGCTGGAACTGGCGCCCGGTGATCTGGGCGGTGGCCATCACCTCAATGGCGGTCGGGGCGATCTTCGGTCTGACCCAGTCGGATGTCAAACGGGTGCTGGCCTACTCCTCGATCGCGCACGCCGGGTTCATCCTGGTGCCGCTGGTGGCGCTAACCAAAGACAGCATCGCCGCGATGATGTTCTACGTGCTCACCTACGGCTTCTCCACCCTCGCCGCGTTCGGGGTGATCACCCTGGTGCGCGGCTCGGACGGGGAGGCCACGCACCTGTCGCAGTGGTGCGGGCTGGCCCGCAAGAGCCCGTTCGTGGCCTGGGTGATGACCATCCTGCTGCTGTCGATGGCCGGCATCCCGCTGACCGCCGGGTTCATGGGCAAGTTCTTCGTGTTCCGCGAGGCGTTCCACGCCGCCGCGCCGCTGGTCGTGGTCGCGCTGGTGTTCTCCGCGGTGGCGGCGTTCTTCTACCTGCGGATCATCGTGCTGATGTTCTTCGCTGAGCCGCCGACCGACGGCCCGACGGTGACCATCCCGTCGCCGGCCACCACCATCGCGCTCACCTTCGGGTTGGCGGTAACGGTGGCGTTGGGCCTTTTCCCGCAGCCGATCCTCGACCTCGCTCACCACGCCGCGTACCTGATCAGCTGAGGTGAGCGACATC
>WQZC01000170.1 GCA_009780925.1 Actinomycetes bacterium
CCAGCGCCCCCCGCCCGGCGAGGTGGAACAACCGCTCGCGCAATTGCGCCGGGCACCCCCGCGCGTTGGGGCAGCGCAGGTCAGCATCGCCCGCCTTCTCCGGGGCCAGCTCGGCGCCGCACTCGGGGCAGTGGGTGGCCATCACGAACGCCCGCTCGGTCCCGTCGCGCAGCGCCACCACCGGGCCGACGATCTCCGGTATCACGTCACCGGCCTTGCGCAGCACCACCGTGTCACCGATCAGCACCCCCTTGCGGGTGACTTCGGCGGCGTTGTGCAGCGTGGCGTTCTCCACGGTGGAGCCGGCGACGCGGACCGGCGCCATCACCCCGTAGGGGGTGACCCGGCCGGTGCGCCCGACGTTGACCCGGATGTCCAACAGCTTGGTGTTGACCTCCTCGGGGGGGTACTTATAGGCGATCGCCCAGCGCGGCGCGCGGCTGGTCGAGCCGAGCCGGCGCTGCAGCGCCAGGTCGTCGACCTTGACCACCACCCCGTCGATCTCGTGCTCGACGTCGTGCCGGTGCGCGCCGTAGTAGTCGATGAACGCCCGCGCCCCGGCGAGGTCCGCCCGCGCCTCGGCGCGGGCGGCGGTGGGCAGGCCGTATCCGCGCAACACCTCGTACCACTGCGACTGGGTCGAGATCTCCGGCCCGCCGACGACCTGGCCGACCCCGTGCACCACCATGGCCAGCGGACGGGTGGCGGTCACCCGGGGATCCTTCTGCCGCAGCGATCCGGCGGCGGCGTTGCGCGGATTCGCGAACGGCGCCTTGCCGGCCGCCACCAGCGCCGCGTTCAGCCCCTCGAACGCGGCGACCGGGAAGTACACCTCGCCGCGCACCTCGAGCAGCTCGGGCAGGTCCGCTCCGCGCAACCGCGCTGGGATGCCGGCGATGGCGCGCACATTGCCGGTGACGTCCTCGCCGGTGCGCCCGTCGCCGCGGGTCGCGCCGCGCGCCAGCCGGCCCCCCTCGTAGATCAGGCTCACCGCCAGCCCGTCCACCTTCAGCTCGCACAGGTAGGCCGGGGCCACGCCGGCGTCACGCTCCACCCGCTGCGCCCACGCCGCCAGCTCCGCGTCGGAGAAGACGTTGTCCAGGCTTTGCATCGGAACCGGATGCTCGACCGGGGTGAACGCCGTGGAGTAGCCGCCGCCGACCCGCTGCGTAGGCGAGGACGGGGAGCGCAGCTCGCCGAACGCCTCCTCGATCGCCCCCAGGCGGCGCATCAGCGCGTCGTACTCGGCGTCGGCGACGGTGGGCGCGTCGAGCACGTAGTAGCGGTAGGCGTGCTCGTCGAGCTCCTGGCACAGCCGGGCGTGCTCCTCGCGGGCAGCGGCCAGGCTCGGCCCGATCACTCGCGCGCCGTCGGCGCGACCGTCTTCGACACCCACGCCGTCGAAACTATCGGGTGCGCTCGCGCGCCACCCACGGTTGGCGAGTCACCGATCCGCCCGGAGCCGCGCTGACTCCTTGTCGCCGGGTCGCCCTTACTCGTGATATACCAAATCTCACCGAAGGAGATGGATATGCGCAGCAGATCTAGCCTCGTGGTCATCGCGCTGGCCGCGATGCTCATCGTGCTCACCGGGTGCGGCCACTCACCCGCGCCAGCCCCGCTGGCATCCGCCCACATCGGCCCGGTGAACCCGCAGTGCGCCTCAGTGCGCGCACTGGACGAGACGGCGCTGCAACAAGCCGCGGCCAACGTTTCGGACACGCTGGACCTCTATGCCCCGATCAAGTACACCGCGAACACCCTGGTTCTCGCCGACTTCGTCTCGCACTTCCTACCGCTCAACGCCGATTCCCAAGCCAAGATTGACGCCGACACGGCGGCGGTGATCAGCGCGCTGCAACCGGTCACCGAGTGCGCCGACATCCAAGTCCAAACCTTGTCATTCGACAGCTTCTCCGTCTTGGCCGGACTGGACGCCGCCGACATGACACTGGAAATAGGTGACCAACAACCCTTGCTGGGCCAGTCGCCACAAGACGACCAGGAATTCCAATCCTCGGCGATCGAATCACTCGGCCACATCCCTGGGCTCAAGTCCCTCACCCTGAGCCCATACGGTTACCTGGTCAGCCTGAACCAGCTGCCGAGCATGCCGACCGTGACGAGCCTGACCGTGCGAACCCTGTCCTCCACGGTGGATTTCAGTGCCTTGGCGACGAAAACCCCCAACTTGACTGAGCTCGGCCTGGAGATCGCCTCCGACGCCACCTGGACCCCCACCGACATCGCCTCCCTGGCGCAGCTGACCGCCATCACTTTCGACACGAACAATGATCTGACCAAACCGCGCCTGGACGCCGTGTCCAAAGAAACGTTCGACCTCATCGCGCAAACCCCGGCCGCTTGCCCGAACATCAAGACCATCAACGGAGAGCCCGCCTCGGCGGTGAGTGAGCTCGTCGACAGCGGCGCACTGCAGTCGGGCCAGGAGATCGCCGACCAGAACGCGATCACCCAACTGTCCAGCTGGGGCATCCGGATGCGACAGGCGAAGTACGCCAAGCACGCGGCGGTAAGCCAAATCGCCGGGCCGGCATTGGTTTTCTATCCCTCGAGCACCGACGACACCACCCACGCCCCGTCGGCATACCTTGATTCCGCCGGGGTGGGCGTGCGGGGCGGCGACTTCTACGGCATCCCCGCCACGGACCTGTGCAAAGACACCGCCGACTGCAAGTCGGTGGTCGTCATCGGGTTCCGGGTCGGCGCGGTGTCGGGGCATTATGTGCCGGTGGGGCCGGACAACCAACCGGTCCCCGGCTCCGGCATTGACGGCAACTACGGCGAGACCACGGTCACCATCTACGACCTGACCGGCCAGTGGACGACCACCGTGGTCGCGGTGCGGACCGCGCCCGCCACCCGGGTGCAGGGCTACCACCAACCGATCGGCGAGCCGGCGTTCACCGGCGCGTGCGACTGGATCGCCAAGCACATCAAATAACCCGCGATTCCAATACCCAGTCCCCGGATGCTTCCCCGGCAAAGTGTTCTGGTCGGCCACCGGGGATGGGCCGCGGATTGAAGCCGTGTTCGGATACACCCCACAATACGATCCTGACCGCTGACATCGTCGCGGCGCGGACCACGCCGCGCGCGCGGGTACGGGAACACGCCCTCAGCGCGCGCGGTCAGCGGTGGGAATGATGGTGTCCAGCCCGTCGAACCTGCGGAAGTCTCGATCGAAGGTGGCGACGGGACAGGCGTGCGCGATGGCGACTGCGGCGATGTAGGCATCCGTCACCAATCGGGACGGCACCAGGGCGCTCCGGCACACGGCAAGGAATTGCCCGACGCCGTCCAGCAGGCCGGGCATCGATTGGTATCCGGGCGCACCAAGCACCGCCGAAACGAAAGCCATCGCCTCGGTCAGCGTCGACGGCGGATCGAACACCCGCGGATTGGTGGCCAGCCGGACGAATCCCACCCAAACCAGGTCGGGAACGACGACCGGGTCGCCGTCGTTGGCCAAGGCCCGGACCAGCCAAGGGTGCGCTTGCGAGTGGTGCGGGTGCGATTCGAAATGGGCGGCGAGCAGCACGTTCACGTCCGCGACGATCATCGGCGTGGGTCCGGCTCATCGAGCAGCTCGAACAATTCGCTGTTCGACGACGGATCGATCCCTGGCCTCAGCGCGCCAGAGCGGTTGACTGGAAGCGCGACCGCATCCGACGGCGCCGGAAGCGGTCTCACCAGGTGCCGTCGCAACGCCTCCTCCACATATCGGCCCAAGGTAATCCCCTGACGCTCCGCGCGTCGCTTGGCCCGTTGGAGCAGCACATCATCAATTGCCAGCGTGGTGCGCATGATGACGAATGTAACGCATCACCATCATCACGAGGTGGTCGCGCGCCGACACACGCCCCGCACTCAGGCGGATTCGTCGCGCAGCGCACGACCGATGTCGCGCACCACCGCCAGCGCCCGGCGCGCGTGGCCCGCGCTCGCCCCGGCCAGCCCACACGCCGGGGTCGGCACCACGGTGGCGGCCAGTGACGAACGGGGGAAACCCAGCGCGTCCCACAGCCGGTGGATCAGCTCGCGCGCCGACCCGAACCCGATCGCCGCGTCGGTGGCGGGCAGCACCCCCAGCCACAGCCGCATCCCGGACTCGATCGCCTCGCCCAGCGCGTCGTAGTCCGCCTCGGTGAGCAGCGCCGCGTCCAGGCTCACCGCGTCCGCGCCGGCCGCCCGCAGCAGCGCGATCGGCGCGTTGGCGGCGCAACAGTGCGCGACCCGCCCGCCCGCCGGCGCGACCGCCAGCACCTCTCGCAGCACCGCTTCGGCAACCACGGCCTCGACCGACCGCACCGTGCCGTAACCGGACGCGGTGGGCACCGCGCCGGCCAGCACCGCCGGCAGCCACGGCTCGTCGAACTGCGCCACCACGTGCGCCCCCGGCACCCGGCGCGACACCTCGGCCAGGTGCGCGGCCACCCCTTCGGCCAACGACGCGGCCAGGTCGCGCACCGCCCCCGGGTCGGTCACCGCGCGATGCCCCGAGGGCAGCTCGACGCCGCACGCCAGCGTCCACGGGCCGGCCACCTGAATCTTCAGCGCGCCGGCATACCCGTCCGCGGCCTCGGCCAGCGCGTCCAGGTCGCGGGCGAGGAAGTCGCGCGCCCGACGCAGCTCGCGCCCCGGATGCGTGGTCAGCCGCCAGCCCGACGGGCAGATCTCCACCGGCAGATCGACCAGCAGCGCCGCCGACCGTCCGATCATGTCCGCGCCCGCGCCGCGCGCCGGCAACTCGGGCAGATGCGGCAGGTCCGGCAGCTCGCCGAACACCAGCCGGGTCGCCTCGACGATATCGGTTCCCGGCAGCGAGCCTAGCCCGGTCGCCGCGCCCGCCGGCCAACTGGACGCCGCCGCCCCGCCGCCGCCGCCCGCAGCCGAAGCGCCGCCGCCCGCCGCCATCGTCTGGTCCATCCCGTTACTCACTGGTTCCCGCCTATCTCGTCTCCGGCCAGCGGCGAGCCGACGCGCTCGATGGTCGCCGAACCGAGCACAAAATCCCCGTCGTACAGCACCATCGCCTGGCCGGCCGCCACCCCCCGCTGCGGCGCCCGCAACCGCGCCGTCACCGTTTCCCCGTCCACCCGCACCTCGGCCGGGCAGACCATGCCGTGCGCGCGCAGCTGAACCACCGCGTCAAACGCCGCGTCCGGCGGCGCGCCCGCGCTCCACACCGGCCGGGTCGCGACGATCTCGGCGCAGTCCAGCAGCGCACCCGGCCCGACCATGACGGTGCGCTCGGCCGGGCGGACCGCGAGCACATAGCGCCGTGCCCCGTCCGGCGCGGGGCGGCTCAGCGCCAGCCCGCGCCGCTGGCCGACGGTGAACCCGGCCGCGCCGTCGTGCGCGCCGACCACCGCACCAGTGACGGCGTCCACGATGGGTCCCGGCGACGCCCCCAACTCGCGCGCCAGGAAGCCCCGGTGATCGCCGTCGGGGATGAAGCAGATGTCCAGCGAGTCAGCCTTGTCCGCCACGGGCAGGCCGCGCCGGGCCGCCTCGGCGCGCACCTCGGCCTTGGTGTGATCCCCCAGCGGGAAGATGACGCGCGCCAGCTGGTCGCGGTCGAGGACCGCGAGCACGTACGACTGGTCCTTGTCCGGATTCACCGAGCGCGCCAGCCGTCCGTCCACGAGCCGGGCGTGGTGGCCAGTCACCACCGCGTCGAAGCCGAGGACGCGCGCCCGGTCCAGCAGCGCCCCAAACTTGATCTTGGCGTTGCAGCGCAGGCACGGGTTCGGGGTGCGCCCAGCGGCGTACTCGGCGATGAAGTAGTCGACCACCTCGGTGCGGAACCGCGCGGAGAAGTCCCACACCGCGAACTCGATGCCCAGCTGGTCGGCGCAGCGCCGCGCGTCGTCGGCGGCGGAGCCGG
>WQZC01000171.1 GCA_009780925.1 Actinomycetes bacterium
CAGCCGGCCCGAGTCGATGTGGTGACCGCGGCCGGCCAGCTGGACTCCGACCTTCCGCTGCAAGGCACTCCCCCGGACGGCCGGGCGATCACCATCCGGGCGCGCACCGGCAGCGGCAACGTGCGCCTGCGCCGCGCCGCCTGACGCCCACCCGCGCTACCGCTGGTCGGTCACCGGAGCCACCTCCGGGGACTCACGGTAAGCATGGTCGGCACCATCACAAGCGGGCGCGCAGGCTGGCGGCCAGGTCGCCCCGGTCCTCCACCGCCACCGCCGCCAGGCCCAGCCAGCGCGCCACCATGGCCAATTCCTCGGCCAGCGCGGCGGCGACCCGCGCACGGTCGATGCCCGGCTCGGCGTGCGCGCCGCGCACCCGCAACACCTCCGCCTGACGGTCGGACTTGAGGTCCACTCGCGCGACCAGCGCGTCGTCGAGCAGGAAGGGCAGCACGTAGTAGCCGTGCACCCGCTGGCGCGCCGGGGTGTAGATCTCCACCCGGTAGCGGAACCCGAACAGCCGCTCGGCCCGCTCGCGCCGCCAGATCAGTGAGTCGAACGGGGACAGCAGCGCCCGGGCGCACACCTGGCGCGGCGCCCGCGCCGCCGGCCACCGGTACCCCGGCGCCCGCCAGCCGTCGACGCTGACTTCGCGCAGCTCCCCGGCCGCGACCAGTTCGGCCACCCGGGCCTTCGACTCGGCCCGGGGCAGGCGGAAATAGTCGCCCAGGTCCGGCTCGGTGGCCACCCCCAAGGCGCGCGCCGCCACCCGCACCAGATGCCGCTGCGCGTCCTCCACCGGCGGCGTGGGCGCCCCGAGCACCGACGACGGCAGCACCCGCTCGGGCAGGTCGTAGCGGCGCTCGAAGTTCACCCGGCCGGACGAGGTGACCCGTCCCGCCCAGAACAGGTACTCCAACGCCACTTTCCCGTCGTGCCAGTTCCACATCGCGCCGGGTCGGCGGGGCGCGCGCTCGGCCCCGGTGTCGGCCGCCCGGATCGGTCCGCGCTCGGCCACCAGCGCGCACACGTCCTCGATCAGCCCGGGCGCGTCGCGGGCCAGGCGGGCGATGCCGTCCCAGGCGTCGCGCGCGGCCCGGTCCATCCGCCAGCGCAGCATCGGCTGCAGCGCCAGCGGCAGCAGCGACGCCTCGTGCCCCCAGTACTCGAACAACTCAGGCTCCCCCCGGCCGCGCCCGCCGGACCCGACGCGCCCGCCGGACCCATCACGACCACCGGCCCCGTGGCGCGCGCCCTCCCCGGAGCGGATGCCGACCCCGTCGCGCACGCCGGTCCCGCTGGTCCCTTCCGAGCCGCTCCTTCCAACCGATCCCCTGTTCCCAGCCGGCCCACTGTGCCCGGCCATCCGGTCGAGCAGGTCGCGCGGGTACGGGCCGATGCGGGCGAACACCGGCAGGTAGTGCGAGCGGCAGAAGACGTTCACCGAGTCCAGCTGCAGCAGCCCGACCCGATCGATGACGCGCCGAATGTGCCGCGCGTCGATCCGCCCGGACGGCCTGGGGTCGGCGAACCCCTGCGCGGCGAGCGCGATCCGCCGCGCCTGCTCCCCCGTCAGCCGCTCCACCGCCACGTCTTTCCCCATCACTCCTAAGTTCCGCAGCCTGCCACGAGACGCTACCCAAGCCCGGGGGGTTGGTCGGGGCATGGGTGCGCGCGCAGGGATCAAGCCTGACCGCCCGGAGCGCGCGCCCATGCCCCGGCCCGCCAACCCAAGCACGGATTCGCCTCGTGACAGGATGCGAACGTGTTCGACCATGTGATGCGCCAGATCGGCGACGCCGTTGGGCTGTGGATGTACCTGATCGCTGGCGGGCTCGCGTTCGCCGAGGCGTCGATCCTGGTCGGCTTCGTGCTCCCCGGCGAGATCGCGCTGTTGGTCGCCGGGTATTTCTGCCGCTACGGGCAGCTCGACTTGTGGGTGATGGTGGTGGTGGCGATCGTCTGCGCGATCGCCGGCGACTCGGTCGGCTTCGAGTTCGGCCGTTGGTTCGGCCCGCCGCTGCGCCGCTCCCGGGTGGGCCAGTTCATCGGCGAGTCCCGGTGGGCCGCAGTGGACGCCTTCTTGCGCCGGCACGGCGGCAAGGCGGTGTTCCTGGGCCGGCTCACCGCCGTGCTGCGCGCGCTGATGCCGTCGATGGCCGGGATGAGCCGGATGCGTTACGCCACCTTCCTGGTCTGGAACGCGGCCGGCGGGATCTTGTGGGGCGGCGGCTGCGTGCTGCTCGGCTACGCGTTCGCCTCGGCGCTGAATGTGGTGAGCGAGTACCTGACCTGGCTGCCGCTGGGCATCCTCGCCGTCGCGCTGGCCGGCTACTTGGCGATCCATCTGCGCCGCAAGCGCAAGGAGCGCGCCGAGGCGGCGGCCGGGGCCAGCGGCTAGCCTCTGCACCGTGGCCGATGCGAGCGTGCGCCCCGCCCGGGAGGGTGATGTGGCGCGCATCGCCGGCATTCAATCGGTCACCTGGCGGCACGCCTACCGCGACCTGCTGCCAGCGGCCGCCCTCGACTCCGTCGCCGCGACCGCTGAGCCGGCGTGGCGGCGCGCGGTGCTCGCCCCGCCGTCGACGAGCCACCACGTGCTGGTCGCGCTGGAGCGGCACGGGCGCCAAGAGTGGCTGGTCGGGTTCGTGGCGTTCGGGCCAGCCGACGACCCCGCACCCGACGGATCCGCGCCCAACAGACCCGCACCCGACGACCCCGCCGGGGAGCGCGCTGTCGAACTCGGGCCGCTGCTGGTAGAGCCGAGGTGGGGCCGGCGCGGGCACGGCTCCCGGTTGCTGGCCGCCGCGCTGTCGCAAGCGCGCGCCGAAGGGATGATCCAAGCCGTGACCTGGGCGCCCAGCACCGACTCGGTGACCCTCGGCTTCTTCCGGGCCGCCGGTTGGACCGCCGACGGCTGCGCCCGAGTGCTGGACACCGGAGCCGGCGAGATCAGGGAACTCCGGCTGCGCGCATCTGTGGAACCACATTCGTCCAAGGCGAGGAGGCAAGTTGACGGTGATGACTTATGAGTAGCGTCGGCATCCCGACGGCGGCGCTGGACTTCTATGAGGACCTCGAAGCCGACAACACCAAATCGTTCTGGACCGCGCATAAGCACATCTACGACGAGCAGGTGCGCGCGCCCATGGAGGCGCTGGCCACCGCGCTGGCCGAGGAGTTCGGCGGATGGAAGATGTTCCGCCCCTACCGGGACGTCCGGTTCGCCCGCGACAAGACGCCGTACAAGACCCAGCAAGGGGTGTGGTTCGCCGAGACGGCCCGGTACTTCCACATCTCGGCGGCGGGGCTGTTCGTCGCGGGCGGGTATTGGGACACCCCGTCCCCGCAGGTGGACCGGCTGCGGCGCGCGGTGGCCGACGACATCGCCGGCGCGGCCCTGGAGCGCGCCATCCAGGCCATCGCCAAGGCTGGCCTGAAGCTATCCGGCGAGCAGCTGACCCGGGTGCCGAACGGCTACCCGAAAGACCATCCGCGCGCGGACCTGCTCCGCTACAAGTCGCTGGTCGCCGAGCGGGATTTCGGCTCGCCGGCCTGGCTGCCCACCGAGCGCGCGCTAGCCGAGATCACCAAGGCCTTCCGGGCCGTGGCTCCGCTAGTCGACTGGCTGGACGGGCACGTCGGTCGCGGCTGAGCCGCGCCGCGCAATGTCACCGGGTCGCGGCTGAGCCGCGCCGCGCAAAGCCACCGGGTCGCGGCTGAGCCGACGGTTGACGGTCAACCCACCAGCGACAGCGCCCGCTCGGCGAGCGGCACCGCGGCCGCTCGATCCGCCGGCACCAGCCCGACCCTGGTCCGCCGGTCCAGCAGATCCTCCACGGTGCGCGCGCCTTCGTGGGTGATGGCGAACACCAGCTCGGCGAGGGTCGCTCCGCGCGCCGCCGGCGCGGTCAGCTCGGCCTCGGGCAGGCCGGTGGCCTCTCGCGCGGTCGCCAACACCAGCTCGGCCTCGGCCCCGAATCGGCGCGCCAACCGTCCGGTCGCCCCAGCGTCTGCGGCTAGCGCACCCGCACCACAGCGGCCCGCGTCAGAGCCGCCCGCGTCAGAGCCAGAAGCGCTCGGGCCGGTCGCGCCGAGCAGCGGCAGGTCCCGGGTCACGCAGCGGCCCGGGGCCAGCCCGGTCGCGTCCACCGCGTCCTCGGCCATCTTCCGATAAGTGGTGAGCTTGCCCCCGACGACGGTGATCACCCCGTTGGGCGAGCGGTGCACGGCGTGCTTGCGCGACAGGTCGGCGGTCTGACCGGCGGCGTCCAGCAGCGGGCGCAGCCCGGCGAACGAGCCGAGCACGTCCGCCTCGCCCAGTGGCCTGGCCAGCGCCTGGTTGATCACGCTCAGCAGGAACTCCGCGTCGCCGTCCCCCGGGGCCGGCACGTCCGGCACCGCGCCGGTGATCGGATCGTCGGTCAGGCCGATGTACGCGGTGCCGTCGGCCTGCGGCAGGGAGAACACCCAGCGGCTGACCGACCCCGGGATGGCGACGTTCAGCGCGGCCCGGGTGGATCCGGCGGCGTCGGCGCGCACCACCAGGTGGGTGCCCCGGCTGGGCCGCAGGCGCACGTCGTCGACCAGCTCATCGGCCCATACCCCGCAGGCGTTGATGACCGCCCGGGCCTTGACCACCGACTCGTGGCCGGTGTTCTCGTCGCGCAACTCGGCCGCCAGCCACGCGCCAGCGCCCCCCAACAGCTCGGTGCCCCGAGCCGGCTCGGCGTCCACCATCGCCTCGGCGCCATCCAGCGCCGCGCCGGCCGCACGCTGGCCAGTGCCACCAGACGGGTCGGCCCCGCCGCGACCACCGGCATCCCCCAGCGGGCCGACCGCCGCACGCCGCACGACGCGCACGCGCACCCGGTGGCGCACGTCGGCGCCGTGCGCCACCGCCGTGCGCGCCAGCGCGGTGACCAGCCGGGCGTCGTCCTCGAGCTGGCCGTCCCAGAACACCAGTCCGCCGCGCGCGTCGGCCCGCACCCCCGGTGCCAGCGCGGCGACCTGGCGGCGCGAGAGCCGGCGCGGCCGGGGCAGCAGCCGCCCGGGAGTGCGCGCCGACCGGCGCAGCGCATCCCCCGCCCACAGCCCGGCGAAGTCCACGACCGCCGCCGCGCGGGACACGGCAGGGATGAGCGGGATCAGGAACGGCAGCGGGCGAACCAGGTGCGGCGCGGTGCGGGTGAGCAGGATCCCGCGCTCCACGGCGCTCTCCCAGGCGACCCCGACCGAGCCGGAGGCGAGGTAGCGCAGCCCGCCGTGCGCCAGCTTGCTGGACCACCGCGAGGTGCCGAACGCCAAGTCATGGGCGTCCACCGCCAGCACCGAGAGGCCCCGTGACGCCGCGTCCAGCGCCACCCCGGCGCCAGTCACCCCCAAGCCGACGACGAGCACATCCACGCGTTCGGGAGCACCCACCAAACCGACCCGGATCCGCGCCTGGGAGCCGGGCCGCACGCCATCCGACGGCGGCGACGCGCCGACCCGTTTGGAACTGGCAACGCTCATATGCCACGGTAGCGTATGGCCTCCGAGATGCACCCCCAGCGCTGGGGGACGCCGTCGCACGCGACACCGCTGCCCGAATCGGCGAAACGGGTGATCGCGACCCTGTTCGGCGAGCTCGCCCCAACCCCCATGCGCGCGCAGACCCCGCCCCCGGGCGCGCTGGGCGCCGACGCGCTCGCCGAGCTGGCCGACCTGCTGGGACCGGATGCGGTGCGCGCCGACGACCAGACCCGGGTGTTGCGCACCAGGGGCAAATCGACCCCGGATCTGCTGCTCGCCCGGGCCGGTGACACCACCGACGCCCCGGACGTGGTCATCCGCCCCGCCAGCCACGACGAGGTGGCCGCCGTGCTCGC
>WQZC01000172.1 GCA_009780925.1 Actinomycetes bacterium
AGCGTGCCGGCGGCGACCGCCCGGTCCAGCAGGATCTTGATGTTCACCTCGTGGTCGGAGGTGTCCACCCCGGCCGAGTTGTCGATGAAGTCGGTGCAGATCCGGCCGCCGGCGCGCGAGTACTCGATCCGGCCCAGTTGCGTGCACCCGAGGTTGCCGCCCTCGCCGACCACCTTGGCCCGCAGCTGGTCGCCGTTGACCCGCACCGCGTCATTGGCCTTGTCGCCCGCCGCCGAATGCGGCTCGGACGTGGCCTTGACGTAGGTGCCGATCCCGCCGTTCCACAGCAGGTCCACCGGGGCCAACAGGATCGCGTGGATCAGCTCTTGCGGCGTCATCGCGGTCACGGCGGGGTCGATGCCCAGCGCGTCGCGGACCTCGGGGCTGATCGGCACCGATTTCAGGGTTCGCGCGTACACCCCGCCGCCGGGGGAGATCAGCGACGAGTCGTAGTCCGCCCAGGACGAGCGCGGCAGCTCGAACATCCGCTTGCGCTCGGCGAACGACGGGCCGGGATTCGGCGCGGGGTCGAGGAAGATGTGCCGGTGGTCGAACGCGGCCAGCAGCTTGATGTGCCGCGACAACAGCATCCCGTTGCCGAAGACGTCGCCGGACATGTCGCCGATGCCGACCACGGTGAAGTCTTCCGTCTGGGTGTTGACGCCCATCTCCCGGAAGTGGTACTTCACCGACTCCCACGCGCCCTTGGCGGTGATGCCCATCTCCTTGTGGTCGAAGCCCACCGAGCCACCCGAGGCGAACGCGTCGCCAAGCCAGAAGCCGCGCTCGACCGCGATCTCGTTTGCCAAGTCGGAGAAGGTCGCGGTGCCCTTGTCGGCCGCCACCACCAGGTATGGGTCGTCGCCGTCGTAGCGGCGGGTCTGCTCGGGCGGCGCCACGGTGCGCCGGCCATCAACCATGACGTAGTTGTCGGTGAGGTCCAGCAGGCAGCCGATGAAGGTCCGGTAGCAGGCGATCCCCTCGGCGAGCCAGGCGTCCCGATTGACGTTGGGGTCGGGCAGCTGCTTGCAGTAGAACCCGCCCTTGGCGCCGGTCGGGACGATCACAGTGTTCTTGACCGTCTGCGCCTTCACCAGGCCGAGGATCTCGGTGCGGAAGTCCTCGCGCCGATCCGACCAGCGCAGGCCGCCGCGGGCGATCGTGCCGAAGCGCAGGTGCACGCCCTCCACCCGGGGGGCGTAGACCCAGATCTCGTACTTTGGGCGCGGAGCGGGCAGCTCCGGGATCTGGTGCGGGTCCAGCTTGAACGCCAGCGTCACCCGTCGCGCCCCATCCGGGTCGAGGCGGTAGGCGTTGGTGCGCAGCGTGGCGTTGATCAGACCGAGGATGGAGCGCAGGATGCGGTCCTGGTCGAGGCTGGCGACCTTGGTCAGGTCCTCCTCGATGGCCGCTATCAGTTCCGCCGGGTCGCCGCTCGCCGGCTCGGCGCCGGCGGTCGCTGGGTCCGGCGCAGCCGACGGGTCGAACCGCGCCTCGAACAGCGCCGCCAGTTTGCGCGCGATGGACGGGTTGTCCACCAGCGCCTGCTCGATGTAGCCCTGGCTGAACGTGGTGCCGGCCTGGCGCAGGTACTTGGCGTAGGCCCGCAGCACGTTGGTCTGCCACCAGGTGAGCCCCGCGCGGGTGACCAGCGCGTTGAAGCCGTCCTGTTCCAGCTCGCCGCGCCACAGCAGGCGCAGCGCGTCGATGACGTTTCGAGTGCTGGCCTCGTCCAGCTCCACGCCGCGCGGCAACCGCAGCCCGAAGTCATAGATCCACGAGGTCTTGCCCTCCTCGACGGTGATCTCAAAGGGGCGCTCGTCGAGGATCTCGATGCCCATCTGGGTGAACCGGGGCAGCACCCGGGCCAGCGACTGCGCCTGCCCGGTGCAGAACACCTTCAGGCGGCGGTCGGCCTGATCGTCGACGGCCGGGGTGTACATGTCGAACGCCAGGCCGTCCTCGGGCGGGAGCTGCTCCAGGCGCAGCAGGTCGCGCACCGCGGTCGCCGCCGTGGAGTCCTCCTTGTAGGCCTCCGGGAGCGCGCCGGCGTAGCGGCGCATGAGCGCCTCGCCCGGCTCCTCGCCAACGGCCAGCGTGAGCAGGTCGGCCAGGTCGTCGCTCCAGCGGCGGATGGCCTGAGCCACTTCGGCTTCGACTTTCGACCGGTTGGGCGACGGCAGTGTCTCGCCCGCCGGCATCGCGATCAAGAAGTACATCCGGGCCAAGCCGAGCCCGACGATGCGGTCCTGGCGCCCGACCAGCTCGCCGGGCCAGTGCGCCAGCACGGTAGTCTCGACCCGCCGGCGCGTCTCCGGTCCCAGCCGGTCGGAGGCGAAGTAGACCAGCACGCTGACGAAGTCTTGGTTCAGGTGCTTGCGGACGAACACCCCGACGGTGCCTTGCTCGGCGCGGGCGACCACGAGCTGGGCCAGTCGCAACAGGTCGTCCGAGGGTGCCTCCAGCAACTCGTCGCGGGGCAGCGTGCGCAGCGCGGCCACCAGCTGCCGTCCGGTGTGGCTGGCCGCGCGGAAGCCGGCGCGCCGCAGCAGTTCCGCGATCCGCCCGCGCAGCACCGGAACGCGCTCCACGGTGGCGTCCTCGAAGCTGATGATCAATCCGAGGAAGACGTGCAGCATCGGTGGGGAATCGGTGGTCCCCGGCGTCATGACGGTCACGCAGTCGTAGCGGCTGGACCGGCGCACCGACGACACCAGGGGTGACTTGAAGATCACTAACGGAGTGCCGCTGCGGAACGCCGGCAGCAGCTCCATTGGGGAGATCGTCGCCGCGCCGCGCAGCACCCCGCGCGCGTCGCGAGGCTTGGCCACCTGGCCCAGGCTGGCCAGCTCGTTCGCCGCGTAGGCGATGTGGCCCAGCGGCATGTAATTGCCGTCGGCCAGCCAGCGCAGCAGATTGCCGGCCTCGGAGCTGGTCTCTTGATCGAACTCGCCCGGGTCGGCGCCGAGTTGATCGGCGAGCTTGCGGATCATCTGGCGCAGTTCAGGGCCGTCGGCGAAGGAGTATTGGACCTCGCCGATGACCCGTTCCAGGTCGGCGGCGAGCCGCTCTTGCTCGGCCGCTGGCACCTGGTCGAGCTCGATGTGCATCCACGCCTCGGTGCGCGCGTCGGTCGGCAGCTCGGCGCTGTCCTCCAAGTCGTGCACCTCGGTCAGCGCGCCGGCGTCGTCCCGGGTCACCACCAGCTGTGGGTGCAGCAGATGCACCACCGGGTGGTCGTGCCGGGCCAGCTCCGCGCGCAGCGAGTCGACCAGGTAAGGCGCGTCTGGCGTGACGATGTCGATGGACGTCGTGTCGGTGTCGCTCTCGGCCTCTCCGTCACGGATGCGCAGCAGAGTGTCCGAACCGGGGCGAACCATGCCAAGCGCCAGATGCTCGTGCGCCAGTTCTGTCAGCCAGCTGGACGATCGCCCGGGCAATTGGGGTTCGGCGTGCGCCAGGTAGCGACGCAGGAAGACGTCGGCGTTGGCGCGGGCGTCGGGGTTTGGTGCGGGAGTGGACGCATCGGGCGTCCGGGTATCGCTCATTACTGAAGTCACCTCGTTGTGACGATTCCGGGAGCATCTCAATCTTGCCGCATTGACGGCGCGAATGACAGCCGGGCCGCTCGATTCGCGCCCTGCCGACCTCTTCGCGGCGTATGCTGCCGCGTATTGACGGCCCGGGCGCGCGGGTCGGCGCCGTGGGGCCAAGGCCCGCAAGGTGAGGAGCAGCGATACCGGAACAACCGTCGGGCGAGCAATTCATCGGTCAGTCCGCCAGCAGCCAACCGGCCGAGGTTCCGGGCGCGGCCACGCCTGGGCCCGCCGCCACGCCTTGGCCCGCCGCATCGGAGGCGGTGCCGTATTTCAGCGCGGCGCACTCGCCAAGGCACTCGCCAACCGCGCCGCCGCCGCCGAGCGTGTCGCCCCTATACGGCGCGGCGCCCCCGTATGGCGGGATGCCCCCGTACGGCGCGGCGCCCCAGCCAGGCGCGATGCCGCCGTACGCCGGTGGCTACCCACCGCCGGGATATCCGCCCGCTGGCTACCCGCCATCCCCCTACGCCCCGCGCCCCTACTGGGCGGCGGCGTTCGCGGTGAACAAGCACGTCGGCTGGTTCGTGGTGAATTGGCTCTTTTTCTGGCCGTTGGCCATCTATTCCTTGGTCGCGCACTTCCTGAAAATCGATCAATCGTTGATGATGGGTGATCAGGTGGGCGCCGAGGCGCACGCCGCGTCGGTCAAGAAGCTCGGGATAATCGCGCTCATAATCGGTTGCGTGTTCTTCGCGATCGGGATCGCGTTTGACGCGTTCGTGCTCTCCTCAGTCAACAATTGAGGCCGCGCGCGGCCGCAGGTCGGGAGGAATGGTGCCGGGACAACCGCCCGTCGCAGCGCAACCGGGTGGCCCGGAACAACCGGGCGGGCTCGCGATGAGCGGGTCGGGTGGGTACCCACCGCCCGGCCATCCCTACCCGCCGCCCGGTTATCCCTACCCGCCGCCATATTTCGCACCGCCCTCCGGGTGGCCGTTCCCGCAGTTCAACAAACATCTCGGCTGGTTCATCGTCAAC
The DNA here is from genome assembly GCA_009780925.1 of Actinomycetes bacterium. Classification (GTDB taxonomy): domain Bacteria; phylum Actinomycetota; class Actinomycetes; order Mycobacteriales; family Jatrophihabitantaceae; genus WQZC01. The sequence continues at coordinate 4,578 of WQZC01000172.1, forward strand.
TGGCTATTCTTCTGGCCGACCGCGATCTACTCGACCGTCGCACACTTTCAGAAGATCGACTGGGCTTTGGCGATAGGCGACCTCGCTAGCGCGCGAGAGCACGCCGCAGCGGTGCGCAAGCACGGGATAATAGCCCTGGTCCTGAACCTCGGCCTGAGCGCCATATTCGCCACGGTGTGCATAATCATCCTCGTGCACCTGATTCGCGACGGCGCGTTCAACAGCCGCTAGCTCTCCCGCATCGGGACGCGCACGCCGGACGCCTCGGCCACCTCGGCCGCGCGGTCGTAGCCGGCGTCCACGTGCCGGATCACGCCCATGCCAGGGTCGTTGGTGAGCACCCGCTCCAGCTTGCGCGCCGCCAACTCGGTGCCGTCGGCGACGGTGACCTGCCCGGCGTGGATCGCGCGGCCCATGCCGACGCCGCCGCCGTGGTGCACCGACACCCAGGTCGCGCCGCTGGCCACGTTCACCATCGCGTTGAGCATCGGCCAATCGGCGATCGCGTCCGAGCCGTCCGCCATGGCCTCGGTCTCCCGGTAGGGGGAGGCGACCGAGCCGCAGTCCAGATGGTCGCGGCCGATCACGATCGGCGCGGAGATCTCCCCGCGCGCGACCAAGTCGTTGAACGCCAGGCCGGCCTTGTCCCGCTCGCCGTAGCCCAGCCAGCAGATCCGCGCCGGCAGGCCCTGGTAGTGCACCCGCTGCGAGGCCAGCCGGATCCACCGCGCCAGCGACTCGTTCTCCGGGAACAGCTCCAGCACGGCCTGGTCGGTGCGGGCGATGTCCTTCGGGTCCCCGGACAGCGCCACCCAGCGGAACGGGCCCTTGCCCTCGCAGAACAGCGGCCTGATGTAGGCCGGGACGAACCCGGGAAACTCGAACGCCCGCGAGTACCCGGCGGCTTTCGCCTCGCCGCGGATCGAGTTGCCGTAGTCGAACACCTCGGCGCCCTTGTCGGCAAAGCCCACCATCGCCTCGACGTGGCGGGCCATCGACGCCCGGGCGCGGCCGGTGAACTCCTCGGGCTTGCGCGCGGCGTAGTCGTGCCATTCCTCGAACGACACCCCGATCGGCAGGTAGGACAGCGGGTCGTGCGCGGAGGTCTGGTCGGTGACGATGTCGATTGGGGCGTCGATGGCGAGCAGGTGCGGGACCACGGTGGCGGCGTTGCCCAGCACGCCGATGGACAGCGCCCGGCGCTGGTCGCGGGCCTGCTCGGCGAGCGCGAGC
>WQZC01000173.1 GCA_009780925.1 Actinomycetes bacterium
CCGCCACCGGGCTCGAGCACTAGTCGACCATGCTGGGGATCAAGTCGCGTTTCATGCGAACTATTCGCATCAGACGCGACTTGATCAAGGAGTGCCAGCGCCGTGGCACCGCCGTGCCGGTGCCGAGGCACGCGATGTGGCGACGCGCCAGGCGGGCGTTCACCGGCCGCGCCATATTCTTGCGGGCGTGAGCACGCCGCCGCGCAAGCCGCGCCCAACTCCGGGGCTGGCTCGGCGCGTGCTCCGCGGCCTGCGCGCGGTGGCCCGCGGATCGGTGAGCGATCCGGGCGCGCAGCCGGCGCGCTCGGTCCCGCGCGCGACTGCGAGCGGCGCGGGCACGGCCCGAAACGTTACGTCAACGCCGGCCCGGCCTTCGGCACCCGGCCCGACCAGGCCTTCGGACCCCCGCCCGGCCCGGTCTTCAGCTTCCCGCCCGACCAGGTCTTCGGATCCCCGCCCGGCCCGGTCTTCGGCTCCCGTGTCGGCGCCCCGTCAGGCCACCGGGTGGCGCAAGCTGTTGCCACCGCCGGAGCCGCGCCCGGAACCGATGAGCTGGATCGGCGCGCTCGGCATCATGGCCGCCCTGGTCGCCCTGCTGTATGCCGTCGAGGTGGTCGACGTGGCGTTGGGGCGGCGGCTCGACGCGCACGGCCTGCGCCCGCGCGAGGTCGCCGGGCTGTACGGGATAGTGACCGCGCCGTTTCTGCACTCGAGCTGGTGGCAGCTGACCGCGAACGCGCTGCCGCTGCTGCTGATCGGTTGGGTGGTGCTGCTCGCCGGCGCGCGCCCGTTCGCCATCGCCACCGCCTTGGTGGCCGTGCTCGGCGGAGCGCTCACCTGGCTGGTCGCCCCGACCGGGAACATCCTCGGCACCAGCGGGCTGATCTTCGGCTGGCTGGGCTACCTGTTCGGTCGGGCGTACTTCTCCCGCCGACCGATGTGGATCATCGCGGCGATCGCGGTGGCCATCATGTTCGGCGGGCTGCTGGGCGGGTTGCTGCCCTCGATCGGCCGGGAGAACTCCTGGCAGGCGCATCTGTGCTCGTTCGTGGGTGGCGTGGCGGCGGCGTGGGTGCTGCATCCCCGCCGGCTGCGCAAGCCAAAGAAACCGAAACCGACGAAAGGACGTGAACGGCTCAACCAGTTGCGGCAGGAGTCGACGGCGCCGAGCACACCGACCACATGAGCCGCTGTGGCGTGGTCAGCGGTAGGCATGTGCCCCGGTCGCTGGTGACGCGGGTCAGGCCGCGGGCGGTCCGCTTCCGTTTCGCCGACCGGTCGGTCCGTTGTGGCGATGCCTGAGGCCGATGCGGTGCCTCGGGTACGTATTCTGGGCGGATGGTGCCTGGTGGCCGCGCCGCGATCGGAATGTTCGACTCCGGGGTCGGCGGGCTGACGGTGGCGCGCGCCGTGCTCGACCAGCTGCCCAACGAGGCGCTGCACTACGTGGGCGACACCGCGCACGGCCCGTACGGCCCGCTGCCCATCGCCCGGGTGCGTCAGCTCGCGCTGGACGTCATGGACGATCTGGTCGCCTCCGGGGTGAAGGCGCTGGTCATCGCCTGCAACACCGCCAGCGCCGCCTGCCTGCGTGATGCCCGGGAGCGCTATGACATCCCCGTGGTGGAGGTGATCCTCCCGGCGGTGCGGCGGGCGGTTGTCGCCACCGGCAACCGCCGGGTCGGCGTCATCGGCACCACCGCGACCATCACCAGCCGCGCCTATGAGGACGCGTTCGCGGCGGCCCCGGACGTGGAGGTGTTCGCCGCCGCGTGCCCCAGGCTCGCCGAGTTCGTCGAGCGAGGGGTGACCAGCGGGCGGCAGTTGCTCGGCCTGGCCGAGTCCTACCTGGCGCCGCTGAACGAGGCCGGGGTGGACACCCTGGTGCTGGGCTGCACGCACTACCCACTGCTGACCGGGTTGCTCTCGGTGGTCATGGGCGACGCGGTGACCCTGGTGTCCAGCGCCGAGGAGACCGCCAAGGACGTGTACCGCACGTTGCTGCGCGAGGGGCTGCTGCGGTCCGACGACGAGCCCGCGCCGCAGCACGTGTTTCGGGCGACCGGTCCGCGCGAGGCGTTCGAGCGGCTCTCGCGGCGCTTCCTCGGCCCCGGCGCGCTGCCGGTGGTCGGGCCTTGACGGGCTGGGCCGGCCTGCGGCTGACGGTGGTCGGTTGCTCGGGCAGCGTGCCCGGGCCAGACTCGCCGGCGTCGTCCTACCTGGTCGAGGCCGACGGGTTCCGAGTGCTCCTGGACTTGGGCAGCGGCGCGTTCGGCCCGCTGCAGCGCCATGTCGCCGCGCATCAGCTCGACGCGATCGTACTGTCCCACCTGCACCCGGACCACTGCCTGGATCTGACCGCGTGCTTGGTCGCGCTGCGGCACGGGCCGGCGCGCCGCGCCTCCCGGCTGCCGGTGATCGCGCCGGCCGGCGCGCGTGAGCGGTTGGCCGCCGCCTACGAACCGACGGCGTGGGCACCGGCGGCCGGCGGCGACAAGTGGGCGGAGGTGTTCGAGTTCGCGGTCCCACGCGACGGCGAGCTGGGCCCGTTCACGGTTTCCTTCGCGCGGATGAATCACCCGGTGCCGACCTACGCGGTTCGCCTGTCGCACGGCGGCGCCACGCTGGTCTACTCCGGCGACACCGCCGCCAGCGACGAGCTCGTGGCGCTGGCCGCCGGCGCGGATCTGCTGCTCTGCGACGCGGCCGGGGCCGGCGACGAGGTTGGGGCCGGCGACGAGGCGGCCCCAGCCGGCCTGCACCTGACCGCCCGGCAAGCCGGCGAGCACGCCGCGCGGGCCGGGGCGGGCCGTCTGATGGTCACCCATGTGCCGCCGTGGGGGTCCCGTGGCCACGCGGCGGCCGAGGCGTCCACCGCATTCGCCGGTCCGGTGCTCGCCGCCCAACCCGGAATGATCATCACCCTCTGAGGCCCGGCTGCGGCCCGTCTGAGGTCTGGCTGCGGCCCGGCTGAGGCCCGGTGACTCGGGCGCGGCTCGGGTCACCGGAGCTGTCGGCGCGGTCATTCGGCGGGCCGCGGCCACTCGTTTGCGATCGAACAATATCGGTGAATTCATTCGACGCGGCTGGCATATCATTGGGATGCGAATGAAATGATGCGTGGCCGGCCACCGAAATGAGGCCCAGTGGACTTACTGGCCATTCTCGTCGGTGCTAGCGTTTGGCTTGTCTTGGTCTGCGCGAATCGAGCGAGGAGCGCGTGATGTTCCCGGTATGGCTGCGAACTGAACACTTGATCAACTTTGTGCTGGTGGGGTTGCTGATGCGCTCCGGGTGGGAGGTGGTCGCGTCCCACCCGAGGCTGTATTGGCGCAACGACTGCGGGCCTGGAACCGAGTGGCTCCACTTCACCAAGGACAAGGTGCCCGACGAGATCGGCGCCTTCACCGCCCGCGACGACCAGCGCAACATCAGCCCGATGCTCACCCTGCCCGGCCGAGCCGAGATCGGCTTGGGGCGGGCCTGGAAAGCGCTGCTCACCAGCGCCTGGGTCATTCTCGGCGTGGTCTACATCGTTGGCCTGTTCAGCACCGGGCAGTGGCGGACCCTGGTGCCCACGTCGTGGAGCATCATCCCGGACGCCTGGCACTCGCTGACCAGCTATCTGAGCGGCCACGTGCCGCCCAGCTCCGCTTTCCAGCCATTTGACCCGTTGCAGCAATTGATGTATTTCGCCATCGTGTTCCTGGTCGCCCCGCTGATGATTGTCACCGGCCCGATCATGTCGCCGGCGGTCATCGGCCGTTTCCCGTGGTACCCGAAGATCTTCGGCAATCGGCAGGCCGCGCGCTCGATCCACTTCCTCGGTATGGCTCTGATCACCGTGTTCATGATCGTGCACATCACCTTGGTGTTCGTGGTCCGACCGCAGAAGAACCTCACCGCGATGGTGCTGGGCAGCGAGGACCCCGCCCGGTTGCACACCGCCGTGCTGGTGGCCGTGGTCACCATCGTGCTGGTGGTGGCGCTGTGGATCGCGCTGAGCTACCTGACCCTGGTCAACCGCCGCCGCTCGCAGCGGGTGCTCTACGCCATCACCGAACCGCTGCGCCGCATGGTGCTCAACCCTATGCACCCGCGCGTCAACGGCCGCAAACCGGCCTACACCGACGCCGACATCTCCCCGTTCCACTGGGTCAACACCCGCACCCCGTCGCAGGCCGAATCCGCGGAGTACGTCGCGCTGGCGGCCGACGATTTCAAGGACTACCGGCTCCAAGTCGGCGGGCTGGTCGCCGAGGAGAAATCGTTCAGCCTCGCCGAGCTCAAGCAAGACTTCGAGGTGGTCCACCAGATCCAGATGCACACCTGCATGCAGGGCTGGACCGGCATCGCCAAATGGACCGGGGTGCGGCTGCGCGACGTGCTGGCCATCGTGGAGAAGAAACCCGAGGCGCGGTACGTGATGTTCACCTCGTTCGGGTTGGCGCAAAAGAACTACAACCCGGACGACCCGCTGCGGCCGTACTACACCTGCCTGCCGCTGGATGTGGCGATGGAGGACGAGACCATCCTCGCCTGGGGCATGAACGACCCGGACAAAATGCACCCCATGTACGGCCCGCCGATACGATTGCGGGCCAATTCCATCCACGGCTACAAGATGGTCAAGTGGGTCAAATCCATCGAGTGGATCGCTGACTACCGGGAGATCCAAGACGGTCAAGGCGGCACTCGCGAGGACTCCGGCCTGCAATACATCAACGCCCGGATCTAGCGCGAGGCGCGTTCCGCATTTGACCCGGCGCGCGGAGCCGGCCGGGTTTCGCTGCCCGTTCACCGATCTGGCTTGGCTACGCTGCGGTGTATGAGTCGTCCTGACGGCCGGGCAATCGACGAGCCACGCCCGGTGCGCATCACCCGCGATTGGCAGCGCTACGCCGAGGGGTCGGCGCTGGTCGAGTTCGGTGACACCAAGGTGCTGTGCGCCGCCTCGGTGCAACAGGGCGTGCCGCGCTGGCGCAAGGGCAGTGGCCTGGGCTGGGTCACCGCCGAGTACGCGATGCTGCCGCGCGCCACCCTCACCCGCAACGACCGCGAATCGGTGCGCGGTCGGATCGGGGGACGCACCCACGAGATCTCCCGGCTGGTCGGCCGGTCGTTGCGCGCCGCGATCGACCTGGCCGCGTTGGGGGAGAACTCCATCGCGATCGACTGCGACGTGCTGCAGGCCGACGGCGGCACCCGGACCGCGGCCATCACCGGGGCCTATGTGGCGCTGGTGGACGCGGTGCGCTGGCTGGACGGGCGCGGCGCGCTCGCCAGTCCGGACCCGATCACGCGGTCGATCTCGGCAGTGTCGGTGGGCATCGTCGACGGCGAGGCGCGGCTGGACCTGATGTACGCCGAGGACGCGCGCGCCGAGACCGACATGAACGTCGTCGTCACCGGCGACGGGGACTTCGTCGAGGTGCAGGGCACCGCCGAGGGTGCCCCGTTCCGACGGGGCGAGCTGGACGCGCTGCTCGATCTGGCGGTCGGTGGCTGCGCGCGGCTGGCCGCGCTCCAGACAGCGGCACTGGCGCAAGCGGCGCCGGCCGAATGACGCGGCTGGTGCTGGCCACCCGCAACGCGAGCAAGCTCGCCGAGCTGCGGCGGATCCTCGCCCCGATGGTCGATCTCGAGGTGATCGGGCTGGATGGCGTCCCGGACTACCCGGAGGTTCCCGAGACCGGGGCGACGTTCGCTCAGAACGCGCTGATCAAGGCACGGGAGGCGGCGGCCCGCACCGGGCTGCTCGCCGTCGCCGATGACTCCGGGCTGGCGGTGGACGCGCTGAA
>WQZC01000174.1 GCA_009780925.1 Actinomycetes bacterium
CGGGCGCTGGCTCCCAGCCGGTGCTGTGGGTCAACAAGACCGCCCGCCGGTTCGCCAGCGAAGAGGTCGCGTTGAGCTTCGCCGACACGGGCAACACCATCGCCAAGCAGCCCAAGGCGACCGTGTACGCGATCATCGACCAGTCCACCGTGCAGCACCTGATGGAAGAGGGCTCCGACATCGGTCTGGGCGACTTCATCCCCTACCACGCCAAGCTGGACCACCTGCAGGCCGAGCTGGACGAGGACGTCGAGGCCGGTCGGGCCTGGAAGTCCGACACCGTCGAGGGCCTGGCCGCAGCGGTCGGCCTGGACCCCGAGGTGCTCGCCAAGACCGTCGCCGACTACAACGACGCCTGCGCCAATGGCTACGACCCGCTGTTCTTCAAGCCAGCGGCGTTCCTCCGCCCGGTCAGCACCGCCCCGTACTACGCGATCGACATGGCGGCCAGCGTGCTGGTCTCGGTCGGTGGCATCCGGGTCAACGGCAACCTGCAGGTCACCGACAAGGACTACGTGGCGATCCCGGGTCTGTACGCGGTCGGCATGGAGGCCTCCGGCCTGTTCGGCGACACGTACAACCTTGACGTGCCGGGCACCGCGAACGGGTTCTCGCACGCCTCCGGGCGCGTCGCGGGCCGCCACATCGTCGCCACGCTGAAGGGGTAGTTCGGGTCTGACGACCGCTGCCAGCGGTCGTTGGCGCCAAGCGAACGTGGGGGTGGATGGTGCCGGTGCCGTCCACCCCCATCGCCATATTGCCGGTGCCACAAACCAGTTCGCTACAAATATCTAGAACAAAGGAGTTCAATACAGATGTTTAAGAACCCGAACGAGCGCATGCCGATGTGGCTGGCCGTCGGCCTCAGCGTCGTGGTCGGTATTTTCCCCGGCCTGTGGTTCGGCAGCTACAGCTTCGTGCTGTGGTTGGCGTTCACGGTCTGGGCCGTGTACCTGAACTTCGGCGGGACGATCAAGGGCGGCGGCCGAGTCATGCTGGCCTACATCGGTGGCGGCGCCTCGGCCGCGCTGGTGCAGTTGTTCAACATCCGCCTCAGCCAGTGGATGACCTTCGGACCGTCGTTCAACAACCCGGTGCTTCCTCCGAACACCCATGTCGTCCCGGTGTTCATCGCCTACTTCATCGGATTCTGCGTCGTGGTCTGGTGGATGAAGTTCCGCCCGCAGTTCTTGGTTGACTCGCTGGCCTACTTCTCCGGGATCTCGCTCACCCTCGGCGTGATCTTCACGGGTCTGGGGATGAACTCGTACATCGCGCACAACACCAATGCCTACGTGTACGTCATTGGCGCGCTGATCCTGTCCATCATCTCGGCGTTCGGCGGTTGCGTCATCGCGTTCATCAGCGTTTGGCTCAACGGCGCCAAGGCGCCGGCGGAGGTTCCGGCGAAGGCCTGACCTCAAGTCCCCAGGTGCGGGGGTGGGTGGCTTCGGCCGCCCACCCCCGCACTGTTCCCGCCCCGCCGCTTTCCCCGCCGCGCGACGGTCCCCGCCTCCACACCACGGTTGATGATCAAGCGTCTGTGCCAGGTTTCTTGGCGCAGACGCTTGATCATCAACGGTTTGGGGCGAGGATGGGAGGTTTGGGGCGACTGGCGCAGGGGCGCACGGTCATAATCGACGCATGGCCCATGCGGTGATCGTGGTTGATGTGCAGAACGACTTCTGCGAGGGCGGCTCGCTCGCGGTGTCCGGCGGCGGCGCGGTGGCCCGCGCGGTCAGCGCGCGCCTGGCCACGGACGACTACGACTACGCCGTCGCCACGCGCGACCACCACATCGATCCGGGCGCGCATTTCTCCCCCACCCCGGACTACGTCGACTCCTGGCCCGCGCATTGCGTGGCCGGCACGCCGGGCGCGCGGTTCCACCCCGACCTGGACACCGCGCGGCTCGCGGCGGTGTTCGACAAGGGTGAGCGGTCCGCCGCATACTCCGGGTTCGAGGGGCACTCGGATGGGGCACCGCTGGAGCAGTGGTTGCATGAGCGCGGCGTCGAATCGGTCGAGGTGGTCGGCATCGCCACCGACTACTGCGTACGCGCCACCGCGCTCGACGCGCTCGCCCACGGGCTCGCGACGACCGTGCGACTGGACCTGACCGCCGGCGTCGCGGCGACAAGCACCGCAGCCGCTATCGATGAGTTGCGCGCCGCCGGCGCGCTCCTGCTCGGCGAACCGCTCGTCGGCGGCTGACCCAGATCACAACCCCAACAGCGCCCGATGATGTCGGGGGAACGCAGGAATCGTGCGTTTTCCCCGACATCATCAGTGGCTGGAAAGCCGGCGAGACATGCGCCGCCGGGCGTCAGCGGATCGCGTGCACGGCGGCGGCGCGCTCTGAGTCGTGTTCGAACAGGTCTGCCGCGCGCGCGGCGGTGCGCCGTGCCCAAGCCCCGGTCGTCAGCAGTGCGATCACGAAAATCGCCAAGCCGCAACCGACGATCAGCCACCACACCGGACGGCTGGCCGACGCCAACCCGACAGTCATCGGTCCCCGCAACCGCGAGTTGATCAGCGAGCCGGCGATGGCCACCCCCAGCGAGGCGCCGACCTGCCGGCTGGTGGACGCCACCGCCGCCGCGACGCCGCCCTGACTGCGCGGCATTCCGGCCACCGCCGCGTTGGTCAGCGGCGCGTTGACCAGCCCAAAGGCGGCCCCGAAGATGACGAACGTGATCAGCAAATAGGCGTATGAGGTGTGCTCGGTCCAACCGGTGAGCAGCAGCGCGGAAAACGCCATCGCCAGCCCGGCCACGCTCATCGGCAGCCGGGCGCCCCGCGTCGCCACCAGACGGCCCGAGATGGGCGCCAGCACAGCGATCATCAACGCCTCCGGCACGATGAACAGCCCCGCGCGCAGCGGCGACAGGCCGCGGCTGAGCTGCAAGTACACCGTGGAGACGAACAGCAACCCGCCCGAGGCCACGAACGCGCACACCGCGACCAAGGTCGCGCCGGTGAACGAAGCGCTGCGGAAGAATCGCAGATCGATCAGCGGATCGGTCCGGCGCGGCTCGTACCACACGAACCCGGCCATGGCCAGCGCCACCACCGCGAACAGCGACCAGGTCTGGACCGAGAGCCAGCCCACCCCGGAGCGCGGGGCCTCAATGATCGCGTAGGTGAGCGAGAGCAGCATCACGATCATCAACAGCTGCCCGACCGGGTCCGGACGGCGACCGCGCGGCGCGCGCGACTCGGGCACGAACAGGGCGGTCAGCACGATCGCGGCGACCCCAATCGGGACATTGATCCAGAAGATGGCGCGCCAGGTCACCGACTCGGTGAGCAACCCCCCGATGACCGGTCCCAGGCCCATGCTGATACCGATCACCCCGCCCCAGACCCCGATCGCTTGGGCGCGCTCGCGGGGGTTCGGGAACACGTTGGTGATGATCGACAACGCGACCGGGTTGAGCATGCTGCCGCCGATCGCCTGCAGCGCGCGAAAGGCCACCAGCGCGCCCAATCCTGGGGCCAGGCTGCACGCCAGCGAGCCGAGGACGAACAACACCAGCCCGGTCTGGAACGTGCGCCGGCGGCCCAGCCGGTCCCCGGTCGATCCGGACAGGATCAGCAAGCTGGCCAACACCACGGTGTAGGCGTCGACCGTCCACTGCAAGTCGGACATCGACGCGCCCCACTGCCGTCCGATGGAGGGCAGCGCCACGTTGACGATGGTGTTGTCCATGCCCACGATGAATAGACTCATGCAGCAGATGGCCAGGACCAGCAGTCTGCGCCGATGGCTCGGTTCGGGCACGTCACTCCGTCGATGATTGCGGCACACGATTCGCGTTACCACCGTAGCCGCTAGGCCTCGACGTGCGGACTGCGGCAGCCACCCGCTACGCTGGTAGTGGTTGTATAGCACGTTTTCCATCACGGGAACCTTGCCGCGTATCTGGTCTTTCTCCCTCAAGAGACTGGCTCGGTCGCAACGACCCGGGCGTCGCATGGCGCGGCGCCTCGCCTGTCCTGCCGGTAAGGAGAAAGTCAGCATGACCCAGGGAACCGTGAAGTGGTTCAACAGCGAGAAAGGCTTCGGTTTCATCGCCCCTGACGGCGGTGGAGAAGACGTCTTCGTCCACTACACGGCCATCGTCGGCGATGGCTACAAGAGCCTCAACGACGGCCAGCGCGTCGAGTTCGAGATCACGCAGGGCCAGAAGGGGCCGCAAGCGGCCAACGTCCGGGGCGTCTGACGCGCCCACCGGGCACCGCCCGGGTCCACAACACGTGCCCCTGCGGGAACGTCCGATCGTTCTCGCAGGGCGTAGCAAGAGGACTGACCGCAGCATCGCATCGGCGATGCTGCGGTCAGCTGTGTCTCGTGGGGCGGGTCGCCTTTGGCGGCCCGCCCCAAGCGTGTTCGCGCGGGGCCCCGCGCGAACACCACATTGGGCCGTGATCATGCGGTTTCGCCAAGAGACTTGGCGGAACCGCATGATCATCAAGAGATCGATTGTGGTCGCGACCGGCAGCGAGCGCGGACCGCGCTCGCTAGAGCTTCTCAATGGCCGCGTAGCGCAGCACCAGCCACTTGACGCCCGCGCTGCCGAAGTCGATCTGGGCTTGCGCCTTCTCCGCGACGCCGCGCGTGTCGAGCACGGTGCCCAGCCCGAACGAGTCGTTGCTGACCCGATCGCCGACGGCGAGCTCGGGCACGACCCCGGCCCCCGCGCCGCGGCCGTCGCGACCTCCCCGCGGCGCGAGCCGGGCCGCGGCCAGCGACGGCGCGCGGCGCGGCGCGGCGCGATACCCGTGCCCCTCCTGTCCGGCCCCCGCATAGCCGCGCCCGCGATACCCGTGCTGATCTTGCCCGGCGCCCGCAACGCCACCTCCGCGGTGGCCGCGACCGCCGAACCAAGCCGGCGGGGTGTCGAACTCGTCATCAGCCGAATCACCCCAGGCCGGGGCGTACTCCCCCACCGCTCCGGACCATGTGACCAGCTCAGCGGGCAGCTCATCGAGGAACCGCGACGGCGGGTACCACTGCGGCCGGCCCCAAACCGACCGCGCGAGCGACCGCGAGACGAGCAGCCGCTGCCGCGCCCGGGTGATGCCGACGTAGGCGAGACGGCGCTCCTCGGCGAGCTCGTCCGGATCGGACATCGCCTTCTGATACGGGAAGACGCCGTCCTCCATCCCGGTCAAGAACACCACCGGGAACTCCAGCCCCTTGGCGGTGTGCAGCGTCATCAAGGTGACCACCCCGCCGTCCGCGCCGGGCAGGTCGTCGGCGTCGGCGACCAAGGCGACCTGTTCCAGGAACGCGTCCAGGGTCAGCGCGTCGCCGCCGGCGGCTCGCTGCTCGAAGGCTTGCTGCTCGAACTCGCGGGTCACGTTGATCAGCTCGCGCAGGTTCTCCGCGCGCCCCTCGTCCTGGGGGTCCTTGCTGGCTTCCAGCTCGCGCAGGTACCCGGTCTGGTCCAGCACGGCCACCAGCACCTCGCTGGGCGTCCCCTCGGCCGCCACGTCGCGCACGTCGGCCAGGATGCGCAAGAACTCCCGGATCGCCGCCGCCGACCGCGGCGCGATGCCCAATGTGGCGTCCGCCCGCTCCAGCGCCGCGCCGAAAGAGATCCCCTCCCGGTCGGCCAGCGCGGCGACGAACGCCTGCGCGCGATCGCCGATGCCCCGTCGGGGGGTGTTGATGACGCGTCGCAGGCTCACCACGTCGTCGGGGTTGGCGGCCAGGCGCAGGTAGGCCAACGCGTCGCGGATCTCCTTGCGCTCGTAGAAGCGCACCCCGCCGATCACCCGGTACGGCAG
>WQZC01000175.1 GCA_009780925.1 Actinomycetes bacterium
CCTGGCTGAATGTGCATGCGAACCCAAGCCTGACCTTGGCGAAGACCGCCACGGTGACCGATGCCGACCTCAACCCGGTGGTCGACGCCGGCGGTGATCCACAGATCACCGCCGCCGGAGACATAGTCACCTACAAGCTGGTGGTGACCAACACCGGCGACGAGCCGTTGCACAACCTGTCGGTCACCGATCCCGGCCCGATGGTCAACACCAGCACGGCGGGCGACGGCGCGTTCAGCTCGATCACCTGCGCGAGCGTCCCGCTGGGCGGCACGCTGGCCGTGGGCGCGTTCACCACCTGCTACGCCACCTACACGGTGACCCAGGTGGACATGGACAACCCGGGCATGGTCAACAATCTCGGCGAGCTCACCAACACCGCCACCGCGATCGGCACCGCGCCGGGCGAGACCCAGCCCGACCCGGCCACCGACACCGCGACCGTGCCGATGCTCGTCGACCCGGAGATAGCGCTGCTCAAGACCGCCAATCCCACCACTGGCCTGAAGGTGGGCGACACGGTCACCTACACCCTGGTGGCGACCAACACCGGCACGGTGACCCTGTCCGGGGTGACCATCGGCGAGTCCGAGTTCAGCGGCGACGACGCCTTCTTGACCGATGTCGGTCCTTGTCCGCCGACCACGCTGGCCCCGGGCGACAAGCTCACCTGCACGGTCGAATACACGGTGCAGCAGTCTGACGTGGACACCGCCGACGGCTTGATCAGCAACACCGCGACCACCAGCGGCACATCGCCGTCGGGCACGGAGGTGACCGACGACCACTCGGCGCAGGTGCACCTGACACAGACCAGGGGCATCACGCTGACGAAGACGGCGAGCGTGGTCACGGTCGCCAAGCCGGGCGAGGTGACGTACTACTTCCTGGTCACCAACACCGGCAACACCACGGTGCACGATCTGACGGTCACCGATCCTGGTCCGGTCGGCGGCACCGGCACCATGTCCTCGCCCATCGACTGCCCGGAAACCACGCTGGGTCCCGCCGGCAGCGCCGATGACCACGTGACCTGCACGGCGACCTACCAGGTCAGCCAGGGCGACATCGACGCCCGGGGACCGTTGGTCAACACCGCGCACTCTGATGGCACCGCCGCCGGGCAACCGGTGCATTCCAACCCGGACACCGCGACGATCTCGGTGTTGGTGCTGGCCCTGCCGTTCACCGGGGGGTACGGCCGCGCGGCATGGTTCCAGACCGTCGGCGGCGGCGTGCTCGCACTGGCGGTGCTGGTCGGGTTGGTCCTCGCCTGGCAGCGCCGGCGGCGCTACCTGTCGATGTAGAACACCGTCAGACGCGACCGATATAGTGGGCGCATGCCCGACACCGTGACGATCCGTGAGGTGAATCAGCACACCTCGGCGGTCTTTGAGCGCGTTCGCAACGGTGCGGAGCTTGTGGTCACTCGAGGTGGCCGGCCGTTGGCGACCATCCGGCCCTTCGCGCCCGCTGACACCTACGCGCGCATGGTCGCCGACGGCCGGGTCATTCCTGCCGCTCCGGACGGCCACCCCCCGCTTGTCCCGCTGCGTTCGGCCATCGATGTGGACGCGTTGATCGCTGAGGAACGAGCGGATCGAGACTGGCGTTGAGCGCGCGTTGAGCGTCATCTACCTCGACACGTCGGCGTTGCTGCGGGCTTGCCTCACCGGCGCGCCAGATCATGTCGCCGCGCTGGCATTGTTGGCCACGCCTCCGGTCGATTTGGTCAGCTCCGAGCTGTTGTGGCTGGAGGCCGATCGAGCCGCGATCCGGCTGGCCGGCGAAGACACCGCCCTGGCTGAGCTGCCGCAGGTGGTGACCAGGGCGCTCGCTCGGGTCGCCATGATGCCGCTTGACCATTACATCGTCGACGCGGCGCGGCGGATACCGCAAACCGTGAAGTCGCTGGATGCCATCCACATCGCGTCCGCTGAATCACTGCGGGAATCGCTCGACTGCGTGGTCACCTATGACAAGAGGATGGCCGCCGTGCTCGCGGCGCGAGGAGTGAGCGCGCGCACGGCAGCACAAGTCCGGCCCGGGAACGAATGAGCCCAAATCGATCTCGTGTCGGCTTGTGGCCCCGACGCGCGTCGCACGACGAGCCGCCTATCGGAATCGAACCGATGACCTACGCATTACGAGTGCGTCGCTCTGCCGGCTGAGCTAAGGCGGCGCGCATCGGACTCGGCCGACGCGACAGACTAGTTTAGCGTGCCGCGCCGGCCGGGTACCAATCCGGAGCCGCGCTGAGGAAGGCCCCAGAGCCGAAGCCGGGGTCAGCGGGCGTCTAGCCCGTCGGCACGCGGGTCCGATGGTGGCGCCTTCGCCGGCGCCGCCGAACCGGTCGGTCGGGGTCAGTCGACCTCGGTCGGCGGGGTGACCACGGCGAAGGTGGCGCCCTGCGGGTCCGCCGCCTCGCCCCAGCGGCCGAACGGGGAGTCGGCGGCCGGACGCAGCACCCTCCCGCCCAGGCTCGTGACCTTGGCCAGCGTCGCGTCCGGGTCCTCGACACCGAAGTAGGCGCGCCAGTGCGAGGCGGCCCCGGGCTCGGCGGCGCCCACCCCGGCGACGACGCGCCCGCCCACCGAGAGAGTCGCGTAGTCCAGCCCCGCGCCACCCATGTCAGCGCAGGTGTGGTCGAAGACGGCGGTGTAGAACTTCTTGGCGGCGGCGAAGTCGGAGGTCATCAGCTCGTTCCAGACGTCCGCGCCGGCCACGTTGGCCAAGGTGAAACCGGGGTAGCGGCCGGCCTGCCAGATGCCGAACACCCCGCCGGTTGGGTCGGCAGCAACCGCCATCATGCCTTCGCCCATGACGTCGAGGATGGGCATGAGCACCCGCCCGCCGGCGGCGGTGATCTTGGCGACGGTCGCGGTCGCGTCGTCAGTGGCCAGGTAGGTGGTCCAGGAAGCGGGAGCGGACGCGTTCGGCGGGCAGACCCCGATCCCGGCGACCGGCCGGCCGTGCGCCAGGGCGATGGTGTAGCTGATCGACTCGTGGTTCTCGATCTCCAGCTGCCAGCCGAACAGCTCGCCATAGAAGGCCCGCGCCGCGTCCGGATCGGCGGTGGTGATGTCGACCCAGCAGGGCGTGCCGGCGGGCCAGGCAGTATCGCGTTCGGTCATCGGTTGTTCTCCCATCCTTTTCGAGGGGCCGCCCGTGCGTTGGGCGGACAATTCGTGACACTAGCCCCGCTAATCGAGTGAGGCGAAAGCCAGCGCGTAGCACACAGCGGTCAGCGACAGCCCGTCTCGCAGTTGGCCGTCGGCGACCGCTTGGCGCAGCGCGGGCACCGGCAGCCATTCGACCCGGGCGGCCTCGGTGGGGTCGGTCGGGTCGCCGAGGTGTTCGGCGCCATCGGCCAGGAACAAGTGGAACGCCTCGTCGCACAGCCCGTTGATCGGGTGGTAGGTGGTCAGCGGGCGCAGCGGGCCGGGCCGCCAGCCGGTCTCCTCGATGGTCTCGCGAACCGCCGCGTCGGCCGGTGACTCCCCCGCCTCGACCATGCCGGCGGGCACCTCCCAGCCCCAGGTGTCGGTGAGGAACCGGTGCCGCCACAGCAGCAGCACGCCCCGGTCCGGGTCGTGCACCACGGTGCCGGCCGCTGAGTACGGGGTGCGCACCACATGGTGCTCGAAGCGCTCACGGCCGGGGATCTCAACGTCGACCAGGCAGAGCCGCACCCAGGCGCTGTCATAGATGGTGCGCTCACCGTGCACGGTCCAGCGCATGGGTGGTTGTTCAGTCACTGGCTTGGTCCTGTTGGTTGGTTTGGTCCTGACCGTCGCGCTCCGCTCGGCTGGCGCACAGCGCGGTGAGGGGGCAGGGAACTTGGCGGCCTTCGGCGGCCAAGCGGACCAAGACGGTGTCGGTGGGCACGTTGCGGCCGATCACGGCCCCGGGGCCGTCAGGGGTTCCCACCTCGGCGCCCTCGGCCGGCGCGCGGGCCGCGAAGTCCTGGTACAGCGGGTGCTCGAACTTCAGGCAGCACATCAGTCGGCCGCAGGCGCCGGAGATGCGCAATGGGTTGAGCGGCAAATCCTGTTCTTTGGCCATGCGCACGGACACCGGCTCGAAGTCCACCAAGAAACTCGCGCAGCACAGCGCCCGGCCGCATGAGCCGATGCCGCCGATCAAGCGCGCCTCGTCGCGCGGCGAGAGCTGGCGCAGCTCCACCCGGCCGTGCAGCGTCGCGGACAGGTCGCGCACCAGCGCGCGGAAGTCGACCCGGTGCGGGGCGGTGAAGTAGATGATGGAGTGATTCAGCTCCGGCAGGTGGTCCACCCCGCTGATCTTCATCGGCAGGCCGTGCTCGCGGACCAATCGGTGCGCGGCCACCTGCGCCTGCGCGCGCTTGCGGCGGCTACCGGCGGCTCGGGCCAGTTCCTGTGGGCCAGCGATCCCGGCCAGGAGCGGCAGCGCGGGAATGTCCTCGTCGGTCCACGAGGGGGGCCACACCACTTCGGCGACCTCGGGCGCGTCCTGGGTCGGATACAACACCCGATCGCCCACAGCGAGGGTGAGCGCGCCCGGATCGGCATAGTAAAGCCGCCCGTGGCGCTGAAAACTCACCGCGCATAGCATTCGGCCCACGCGATGAGGGTAGTCCGTCGGCGCGCGCGATTGGCAACAGCTTTGGTCGCCCATCGGGCTGACCGCCGGCGCGCCGGGTCGGTTGTTGGGCGGGTTTCAGATGCGCCAGACGCTCATGATTCGTTCCTTATGTGAGTTGCCCAGGCCGAGTCGTCCGGGCTGGTTGGCATACGCGGGGGGTGGTGGTTCAGATGCGCCAGACGCTCATGGCGTGCTCCTTGTTTGGATGGGTTGGGGTGGGTTCGGGTGGTTCAGATGCGCCAGACCTTCATCAGGCACCTCCTTCTGACGAATCGCGTCGAACGAGCGAACACTAGTAGGGGGTGGCGTCACCGTCATCGGGAGGTCGAAAATGACACTCTCGTGACCGTGATGGCCCTTGATTTGTAATATACGCAGCAACGCTCGTCGATCACGGTGACTATCTGGACCTGATCGGCTACTGTTGCCCCAACGGCGAGGACTGACTTGGGAGGTGGCCGGCATAACTGACTCGGGTCCCTCCTCCGCCGTGCCGGCTCGGGCCTGGCCGGGAGAGCGCCTGCGCGGCGCCCCGCGTCGAGTCTTCATGATCTTTGTGGCCGTCGACGTGGTCGCGGTGGCCGCCTGGCTGATCGCGGTGGCCGTCGGCGCGCACTCGCTGCGGGCTGTCGGTCGATTGGCCCTGTTGTTCGTGCTGTGCGTGGTGTTTGAGGAGATAGCTCGACAAACCGGACGGGCACGGCTGCAGATCCGGACTGGCGCGGTCGCGGACATGACCTCGGTGTGGATCTTCGCGGGATTGATCGTGATGCCCGCCGGATACGCGGGCATGCTCATCGTGGCGATCGCGTTGTGGGTGTGGGGCGTGCGGGTGCAAGGCCCGAAGCCGTTGGTGTTCCGGAAGGTGTACACCGCTGCGGCCACCCTGATCGCCGGCGTCGCGGGGAGCCTGCTGCTCGCCCACATGGGCGATCATTTCACCGCCATCCCATCCGGGCCGCGCGCCGCGATGGTGATCGCCGTCGCGCTGGTCGTCTTCACCGTCGTAAACCACCTGTTGATCACGCTCGCTGCCGTGCTGCTGTATGGGTCCTGGCGGATGGCCCTGGGCAGCTGGGAGGACAACGCGCTCGAACTGGCCACCTTGTGCCTGGGCGCGCTGGTCGCGCTCACCGTGATGTACGAGCCATGGCTCACTC
>WQZC01000176.1 GCA_009780925.1 Actinomycetes bacterium
GCGAACGGCTGCCTGACCGCGTCCCTGAAGGTGCGCCGGGACTGGGTGCTGGAACACTTCGAGGAATACACCAAAGCGCTCTACGGCGGACCCGCGCCGTCCGACTGCGTCGTGGTCAACATCTGAGCCACTGGCTGTCCGGGCTGGTCAACATCTGCAGCCGGCGCTTGTCCGGTCTGGCGCACGCCTGATCCGGTGGTTGTCCGAGCCGCGGCGGCGACGCTGGCGCCGCGGCCCAGACGACTGCGGCGTCAGGCGCGGCGCTCCCGGCGGTGCTGTCCCAGCCGCAACGCGACCACTCCGGCGCTCAGCAGGCCCAGGATGGCGACCAGCAGCGACCACACCCCGCCGGCGCCGGTGTGCGCCAACTGCCCGCCGGCTGGCGCCCAGCTGTCGGCCTTGGGCCGGGAGTCGGAGGTCTCGTCGGCACCGCCGGTGGGACCGGTGGCGACTGTGACATCGGCGGCGGAGATCCACGACGCGGTCACGGTCACATCCCGGGAGGGCATGACGAACCCGGTCGTCGCGCTCGTCGCGTCATCGAAGAGCACGCCGTCGGCGGTCTCCCAGCCCATGAAGACGTAGCCGTCGCGTGCGCCGGCCCGGACGGTCACCGCCGCCCCGGCCGCGTACGACCCGGCCCCGCTTTCGGCGGCGTAACTGTTTTCCACCGTCACCGTGTGAACCTCGGGCACAGGCGTGCCCGGATCGTCCGGGACGCCCGGGTCAGTCGGCGCCTCGTCCCAGGTGGCGGTGACGGTGACGTCCGCGCCCGGCATGACGAACCCGGTCGTCGCGCTCGTCGCGTCATCGAAGACCACCCCGTCGGCGGTCTCCCAGCCGGCGAAGACGTAACCGTCGCGCTCACCCGCGCGGACCGTCACCGACGCCCCGGACGCGTACGACCCGGCGCCGGAGTCGGCGGCGAAACTGTCCTCCACCGTCACGGTGTGCTTCACCGGTTCGGGCAGCTTGAGGTACCGGAACTCGGTCCCGGCGACCCCGGTCACCGGCAGCGTCTGCGTCGGAGCGCTCATCGAATACCCGGCGGGGTAGACGACCAGGCTGTCGTTGTTGAAGATGGCGCCGCCGCCGCCGGACTGGTAGCGTCCCACCCCGATCGGCGCGCTGAGCCCCGGCTCCAGTTGCATGGGGTAGGACAGCGTGATGGCCCGGGACAGCTTGCCCCAGAAGGCCCCGGCGGAAATGACGTTCAGATGGCCGGGGTTGGAGCCCGTGTTGCTGATCGCGTTGTAGTTGCCGATCACCGTCCCGCCGGAGATCCGCTCAATCGTGCCCGCGTTGGAGATGCCGTCGCCGGTGATATCCGCCCCTGATGAGGAGATCGTGCCGCCGCTGATCTCACTGATCTGGCTGCCGTAGTAGTTCCAGATCCCCGCGCTCTTGCCGACGATCTCGGTCGCGCCGGTGATGGTCCCGATCTTGCTGACGTTCAACACTCCGTACGCCGACCGCGTGCCCGGCGCGGCGCCGTTGAATTTCCCGCCCGAGATGGTGCCGATGACCGCGTTGACGTCGTTCTCCATGCCCCGCTCGCCCTCAAAGAGCCCACCGGTGATGGCGTCGACGCGCGACCCGGCGCCGTACAGCCACAGGCCGAGGCCGGTCTTCGCGCCCGAGGTCGGCGTCGCGCCGAGGAAACGCCCGCCGGATATCTGTCCAACGCCGGTGGTCGGCGCGCCAGTGTCGGCGTAGACGGTCAGCCCGGCCATGTCCAGCCCGCTCGGGGAGAGGAACTCGCCGCCGGTGATCGACCCGACCCAGCTGCCGCGGATGACCAGCAGCCCGGTGTGCCCGCTTCCGTTGAACGTCCCGCCGGAGATCAGGTTGATTCGCGCGCCGTTGTCCAAGTGGAAGGCGCTGCGGTCAATGCTGTCGTCGGTCTTGCGGAACACCCCACCAGTGATCGCGCCGATGGTCGGGCTGGTCCCGCTCAGCCCGCTCACCTCGGCGGCGGCGCTGGACCCGACGAGCTCGCCGCCGCTGATCTCGCTCAGCGTCGATCCGGGCTCCATCCACAGTGCCGTGTACCCAACCAGGCGCCCGCCGCGCACCGCGCCGGTCGCGTTGGGGCCGTTCAGCCGCAGCGCGGTCGCCGCCGTGGACGCCGCGTGGTTCTCCAGCGATACCCCGTCGTTGATGTCGACGGCGCCGTCGTTCACCAACGCGCTGCCCAGCACGGTCAGCGGGTCCGCCGCCGCCCCCGAGCCCAAGGTGAGATGGCCGCCGCCCGTCACCCGGAAGCTGCAGCCGGTGACGGTGTGCGCGCCGCCGACGCCCACCACGGTCACATCGGAGGTGATCGTGACGGTGCCAGCCTCGGCCACGTCGCCGAGCACTTCCAGCGTCGCCGAGGCCAGGCCCGCGCTATCGGCCGCCGCGACCGCCTGCGCCAAGGTGTCGAACCGGTCGCCGGTCTGGTGGATCCGCACCGGCTCATCGCCGGTGGCAGCGGTCGCCAGTGCCGGGACCGAGAAGATCGACACGACCATCGCGCCAGCCGTGAGCAGCGCGAGCACCGGACCCGCTCGACGCGTCCCCAATCGAAGTTTCATGGCCTCCGCCTTCCTTTCGTCCCCCGGGGCAGAAGTTGAAGAGCACCGGACGCTACAACGGTGGCGCCGGGTTCGCCCGGTAGGCGGCGATCAGCGAAAGTCGAGTGGCGCGAGCGTGGCGTTTGTGCGCGCGGCGGCCCACGTTGTGCGGGCTCGCGACGGTCTTGTAGGGGTTCGGGGCCGGCTTGTGCGGCCGGCGCGGCGTCAGCCGGCGGCCGTCTTGTCGCGGTGCAGCGTCAGCGCCAGCCGGGGGATGAGGAACGACAACAGGAAGACCGGCAGGACGCTCTTGCCGGTGCCCCGGTAGGCGACGGTCTCCCCGTCGGCGGCGTCGAAGGTCTTGGCCCGGCTGGAGTTCCGGCCGCTGCGCAGGCGCAGCGTGTGCCGGCCGGGCTCGATCGGCGCGACGAACGTGTCGTTCATCGCCACCGACCCGACGCGCTCGCCGTCCAGCTCGATGTCGTACGCGGCGCGGCGGACTTCCGCGCCCATCGCCTTGTGCGCCACGCTCAACGTCGCGGACATGGTTGCCCTCCTGGGGGTGGGGTGGCGCTCATCGGCTGCCACCGGTGACGAGCCGCTCCCGATCGAACATCGCGGCCACCACGCGCCAGGCGAGCAGGTCGAAGACCAGCAGCGCGGCGGCGAGCGCGACCGCCAGGACGACCGACTCGGGAATCACGTTCAATGACATCAACGCGACGATGATCAGCGGCGGGAAGCTGCCCAGCACGGCCAGCTGCTGGGCGACGCGCACATCGGTGGCGCGGGTGGAGACGGCGATCCCGACCCAGATCGCCCAGCCCGCGAGCAGCGGGGTGAACAGCAGCTGCACCAGCACGTGCTGGCCCGAATAGATCGCGGTGGCGATCACCGGGTGGGCGAACAGCGCCGCCGCGCCCAGGAACACCCCGAACACCGCGTAGGCGATCACTAGCACCGGGGCGAACGCGGCCAGCGCCTTGGCGATGAGGAACTCGTCGCTGCGGATCGGGGTGGTCAGCACCGGTTCCAGGGTGCCCTGCTCGCGCTCGCCGACCACCGAGTAGCCGGCCAGGATGGACGGCATCGTCACCGGGATGATCAGCATGTACAGCAGCGAGAGCCCGATCCGGTCGTTGAGTTTGGCGTTGCTCGCCGCCGCGTTGGCCAGGAACAACTGGATGATCGGCAACGTCACGAACAGCAGCGGGGTGGCGGTCATGGTGCCGACGACGAAACGGTTGCGCCGGTAGTCGCGCAGTTCCTTGCCGACGATCGCGCCGACGCGCCGCCAGCTGAACCGCATCGGGTCGCCGCTCATCGGACGCTCACCGCCGCGCCCCCGGGGCCGGTCGCGCCGGTCGCGCCCGCCGCGCCGCCCACCCCGGTCGCGCCACCCGCCCCCGGCTCGTCCATCAGCTCCAAGTAGACGTCCTCCAGGGTGTGCGGCGACTCGGCCAGCGCGAGAATGTCCGCGCCCGCGGCGACCAGCGCCCGCGCGATGGCCGGCGTGGCCAGGTCTGGGTCGTCCACGGTCAGCGCGTAGCCCGATTGCGTGCTCGCCCACCGGCTGATCTCGGGCACCGCGCCGAACACCGCCTCCGGGTCCGCCAGCGGCGCGCGCAGCCGGGCGTCCACCGACCGGGTGAACAGGCGCTTGCGCAGCTCGTCCGGGCGGCCGATCAGTCGCAGCGTGGTGGCCAGGATCGCCACCCGGTCGCACAGCCGCTCGGCCTCTTCCAACCGGTGCGTGGTGAGGAAAATCGTCACTCCGCGCTCGCGCAACGACGTGATCAGCTCGTGCACCTCACGGGTCGCCACCGGGTCGAGCCCGGAGGTCGGCTCGTCCAAGAACAACACGGCCGGGTCGTTGAGCAGCGCCCGGGCCAGCGCCACCCGTTGCCGCAGCCCTTTGGACAGCGCCCCGGCGGGATCGCCGGCGCGGTCCTCCAGGTTCACCGCGCGCAGCGCGCGACCGATCCGACCGCGCGCGTCGTCCAGGCCGTACAGCCCGGCGAAGCAGCGCAGGTTCTCGGCCACCGTCAGCCGCAGGTACAGCCCCGGCGACTCGGGCATGATCGAGATCCGGGAGCGGATCGCGGGGCCGTTGCGCGCGCTCAGCGCCATCCCCGCCACGGTGGCCGACCCGGAGCTCGGCGCGATCAGCGTGCCCAGGGTGCGCACCGTGGTCGTCTTGCCCGCGCCGTTCGGCCCGAGGAAGCCGAACACCTCACCGACGCCGACCTCGAAGGAGACGTCATCGAACGCCACGCGGGCGCCGAACCGCTTGGTCAAGTGATCGACCGCGACGGCGGATTCACGCTTCAAGCTGGGCTCACACCTCGCACTTCCGTCTCCGTGCCGGCTCCGCCGACACGCGGCGCGCGGCCCGGGGCGCGCCCAGCTGAACGCTACCCGCCGGCGCGAAGCGGCGCGCTCCCCCGGCCGGGGCGACGGGGTGGCTGGTGGTGGTTTAAAACGGTGGCGGGTCGTCTGGGTCCGGCGTGGTGATGGGGGCGGGGGCTGGCCGGGTCCACGTGACCGAGCGACTGACGGGCGGGTTGCTTGTTGATTTGACAATCCTGGCGCGCCGCCTGGCCGGTCGGGCTGGCCCCGGCGGCGTGTCCGATCGATTGCTTGGTGATCCGGCAACGGGCGGGTCGGCGGTCGCGGGGGCACCCGTTTGGATCTTGGCGGCGTGGGTGGGGCTGTTGCCGGTTGATCCAGCAACTGGCAGGTCGGGGGTTTCGTGGCCTGCGGTCGCGAGGTCGCTGGCGTCGAAGTCGGTGGTTTGGTCGATGGGGTGGACGGTGGGCCAGGTCCAGTAGATCTGGCCGGTGGGGCTGGTCCAGCGGGCCGCGCCTGCAGCGGTCAGTTGCAGTTTCCAGCCGGCCTCGTGTTTGAAATGGTGGTGGCGCCGGCACAGGGGCAGGAGGTTGGCGGCGCTGGTGGTCCCGCCGTCCTCCCAGGCGGTGGTGTGGTCGATGTCGCAGCCGGTGGCGCGGCGGGCGCAGCCGGGGAACACGCACCGCGTGTGGCGGTTGACCACGTGGCGGCGCAGCGACGCCGGTGGCCGGTAGCTGTCGCGGCCGGCGTCGATGAGGTGGCCGATCTCGTCGGTGACCAGGCGCCGCCAGGTGGCGTCGGGGTCTGCGGCCAGGGTTCGGGCGATGGAGGCGGGGAC
>WQZC01000177.1 GCA_009780925.1 Actinomycetes bacterium
CTTCACGGCGGGCCAGCGTAGTCGCTCACTCGCGGGCCGTGCTGTGCGCCACACATCTGCCGCGCGGCGCGCCACTGATTTCCTCCCCGCTGCGCGCCGGCCCACAGCCTCCTTCCGCGCTGCGGGGAGACCCACGGGCGCGGCGCGCGCGCCGCGCTGGGACGCGGCACGGCGAGTCGGTAACGTTGCCGCCATGGTGGGACGGTTGGGATTGACCGATATCGCCCCGGTCGTCAGCGGCGGCGCGCATCCCGCCAAGGCCGTGGTCGGCGAAGCGGTGCCGGTGAGCGCGACGGTCTTCCGCGAGGGCCACGACGCGATCGCCGCCTCGGTCGCGCTCGCCGCGCCGGACGGCCGCCGGCTGCCGCTGCTGCGGATGACCCCCGGCGAGCCGGGCACGGACCGCTTCCACGCCACCCTGGTGCCCGACGCGCCGGGCCTGTGGACGTTCACCGTCACCGCGTGGAGCGACCCGATGTCCACCTGGCGGCACGCGGTCACGGTGAAAATCGACGCCGGGCAGTCCGCCGCCGACCTGGACAACGACCTGGAGCTGGGCGCGCGGCTGTTCGACCGGCTGGCGCACGCGCTGCCCAAGGCGGACCGGCAGCTCGCCACCGACGCGGCGCAGGCGCTTCGCGACCAGGCGGCGGACCTCGCGCACCGGGTCGGGCCGGCGCTGGACCCATACCTGCAGCGGCTAGCGCACGACCACCCGGTGCGCGAGCTGATCACCCGCTCCCGTCGGTTCGACCTCTGGGTGGACCGCCCGCGCGCGCTGTTCGGCGCCTGGTATGAGTTCTTCCCGCGCTCGATCGGCGCGCTCCTGGCTGACGACCCGCACACGCCAGCCCGCCCGACCCGGCACGGCACCCTCGCCGACGCCACCGCCCATCTGGACTACGTCGCCGACTTGGGATTCGATGTGGTGTATCTGCCGCCGATCCACCCCATCGGCGAGGTGAACCGCAAAGGCCCCAACAACACTCTGGTGGCCGCGGATTGGGACGTCGGCTCGCCGTGGGCGATCGGCTCCGCCGCGGGCGGGCACGACGCCATCCACCCACCGCTGGGCACGATGGCCGATTTCCGCGCCCTGGTGCGCCGGGCGAACAAACTAGGCCTGGAGGTGGCGCTGGACTTCGCGCTGCAATGCGCCCCGGACCACCCCTGGGTCAGCGCGCACCCGGAATGGTTCACCACCCGGCCGGACGGCGCCATCGCCTACGCGGAGAACCCGCCCAAGAAATATCAGGACATCTACCCGCTGAACTTCGACAACGACCCGGTCGGGCTGTACGCGGCGTGCCGCGCGGTGCTGGAGGTGTGGATCAACGCCGGGGTAAAGATCTTCCGGGTGGACAATCCGCACACCAAGCCGTTGAACTTCTGGCACTGGCTGATCGCCGAGGTCAAAAAGAGCCATCCCGAGGTATTGTTCCTGGCCGAGGCGTTCACCCGCCCGGCGATGATGCACGAGCTGGCCCGGATCGGCTTCAGCCAGAGCTACACCTACTTCACTTGGCGCAACGGCAAAGACGAGCTGCAGGATTACGTCAACGAGCTGATCTCGGCGGCGCACTACATGCGGCCGAACTTCTTCGTCAACACCCCGGACATCCTGCACGAGTTCCTTCAGCACGGCGGGCCGGGCGGGTTTCGGATCCGCGCGGTTCTCGCCGCCATGCTCGCCCCCAGCTGGGGCGTCTACTCCGGTTTCGAGCTGTTCGAGAACCAGCCGATCCACCCCGGCAGCGAGGAATACCTGGACTCGGAGAAATACCAGCTGCGACCGCGCGACTTCGCCGCCGCCGAAGCCGAGGGCCGCTCGCTGGCCCCGCTGCTGCGCCGGCTCAACCAGATCCGCCACGACCACCCGGCGCTGCGCTGGCTGCGCAACACCCGGTTCCACTGGGTCGACAACGACGCGATCACCGCGTTCAGCAAGCGCGATCCAGAAAGCGGCGACACCGTCGTGGTGGTGTGCTCCACCGATCCGCACTCGGTGCGCGAGGGCTGGGTGGACCTCGACCTGCCCGCGCTCGGCTTGGACTGGCCGGACCGGTTCATCGCCCACGACCTGCTCACCGACGCGCGCTACGAATGGGGCCAGCACAATTTCGTGCGGCTGGACCCGCACAGAACCCCGGCGCACGTGCTGGCGGTCGAACCCCTCTCCTGGTGAGTGGTGACCGACGAGCGGTCGCTGGCTGGGCTGCTGGCCGCCTGGTTACCCCAGCAGCGGTGGTTCGCCGGCAAGGGCCGGCCGGTGGCCTCGGTCTCGGCGGCGCGGCTAGCCGACCTCAGCGATCACGGCAACGGGCCGCGCCGGGTGACCGGCGACGGGCCGCGCCGGGTGACCGGCGACGGGCCGTGCCGGGTGACGGTCTGGATCGCGCGGGTCCGCCACACCGATGGCGGCGCGGACGTCTACCAGGTGCCCCTGGCCACCTGCCCGCGCCCGCACGCGGCGCTCGCCCACGCGCTGCTCGGCCCGGCCGTCGTCGGCAGCCGCCGACGCTGGGTGTACGACGCGCTTCGGGTGCCGGCGGCCACGCCGATCTGGATGGCGGCGATCGACGCCGGCGCGACGATTGACGCGATCCGTTTCGAGCGGATCGGCGCCGCAGCGGAGCCGACACCGGCGGCGGTTCCCGGGCAGGCGCTCGACGTCGAGCAGTCGAACACCTCGCTGCGGTTCGGCGACCGAGCCATCGTCAAGGTGTTCCGCCGGCTGACGCCCGGGCTCAACCCGGACGTCGAGATCCACCGCGCGCTGACCACGCGGGGCACGCGGCACGTCGCGCGTCTGCTGGGCAGCGCGCACGCGGATCTGGACCATGTGTCAGCGGAGCTGTGCGGCGCGCCGACCACGCTGGCGATGGCGCAGGAGTTCGTGGCCGGGGCCGCCGACGGCTGGCAACTGGCCGAGCGCAGCGCGCGCGACTCACTGACCGATGACGGCCAGGGCGCCCCGGCCCCGGGCCGCGACTTCGCTGGGGAGGCCGCGCTGCTCGGCGCGGCGACCGCCGCAGTGCATGCCGAGTTGGCCGACGCGTTCGGGGTTGCGGCGCTCAGCTCCGACCAACTGCGCGCCCGGTCGGCGGCGATGCGCGCCCGCCTGGACCACGCCCTGGTTCTTGTTCCCGAGCTGGCCGAGCTCGAAGCCGGCCTGCGCGCGGCGTTCGACGCCTTCGGGGCGGTGATCGGCCCCGTGCGCGTCCAGCGCGTGCATGGCGACCTGCACCTGGGCCAGGCGCTGCGCGCCGCGCGGGGCTGGCTGCTGACCGACTTCGAAGGCGAGCCCGCCGCGCCACTGGCCGACCGACGAGCCTTCGACTCGACGCTGCGCGACATCGCGGGAATGCTGCGCTCGTTCGACTACGCCGTCGGACACGCGCTCACCGCCTGCCACGGGCACACCGGCGCGAACGGACCCGCCGGCGTCGCGCCGAGCGCGCGACAGCGCCTGCTGGTGACGCGGTGGTCTGGTCGCAATCGGGACGCGTTTTGCGCCGGCTACGCCGAGGCGTGCGGCCGGGATCCACGCGAGCAGGCCGCGTTGCTGCGCGGTTTCGAAGCGGACCGGGCCGTGCGCGAGATCGTCTACGAGGCCCGCAACCGGCCGTCTTGGCTGGGTGTCGCGCTCGCCGCATCCTCGCGTCTGGGAAGCTTCACGGTATGAGTTCAACCAACTGCGCTGGTCCATCGGCACCGTTGAAGCGCGGGTGGTGACCATGAGCGAAAGTCCCATCGGAATGACCGGTGAAGATCCCACCGCGCAACCCGTACGCGAACCCGCCGTTGAGCCCGTCCGCGAACCCGTCGCGCAGCCCGAACGCGAAGCCGCCGGTGTCTCCGGCCCGAACCCAGCCGGCGCCCCACCCGCGTCCACAGCCCCACCCGCGTCCACAGCCCCTCCCGCGTCCGCGGCCCCACCAGCTCCGGCGGCCCCACCCACGGCGGCGCTGCCCGGCGAGGTGCTGGACCGTCTGGTCGGCGGCGCGCATCACAACCCGCACGACGTGCTCGGCGCCCACCCCACCGCCGATGGGCGCGCCGTCATCCGCGCGCTGCGGCCCGAGGCCAGCGCGGTCGCGGTCATCATGGCCGGCAAGCGGACCGAGCTGGCCCGGCTGCACGACGGCGGCGTGTTCGGCGCCGTGGTGGACGCCCCGCCCGGCGACTACCGCCTCGCGGTCAGCTACGGCACCGACACCTTCACCGTCGACGACCCGTACCGCTGGCTGCCCACGCTCGGCGAGATGGACTTGCACCTGATCGGCGAGGGGCGGCACGAGAACCTGTGGCAGGCGCTCGGCGCGCGCACGCGCAGCTACGAAACATCCGGCGGTCCGGTCGCCGGCACCTCGTTCGCGGTGTGGGCGCCGAACGCGC
Source organism: Actinomycetes bacterium (assembly GCA_009780925.1). GTDB lineage: Bacteria > Actinomycetota > Actinomycetes > Mycobacteriales > Jatrophihabitantaceae > WQZC01. Next base: position 4,399 of record WQZC01000177.1, read on the forward strand.
GCGGGGTCACCGTCACCGGCGACTTCGACCACTGGACCGGCCGGATGTACCCGATGCGCTCGCTGGGCTCGTCGGGGGTGTGGGAGATCTTCGTGCCCGGGGTCGGCGACGGCGCCAAGTACAAATTCCGCATCCTCGGACGCGACAGTGTGTGGCGGGAGAAGGCCGACCCGATGGCGTTCGCGACCGAGGAGCCACCGGCCACCGCGTCGGTGGTGTTCACCTCCCGGCACCACTGGGCCGACGCGGAGTGGCTGACTCGACGGGCGGCCATCCCTTGGCAGGCCTCACCGATGTCGATCTACGAGGTGCATCTGGGCTCGTGGCGGGCGGGCCGGTCCTACCGGCAGCTGGCCGACGAGCTGGCCGACTACCTGACGCAGACGGGGTTCACCCATGTCGAGCTGCTGCCAGTCGCCGAGCACCCGTTCGGCGGGTCGTGGGGGTACCAGGTCACGTCCTACTACGCCCCCACGGCGCGATTCGGCTCGCCTGATGATTTCCGTTATCTGGTCGACCGGCTGCACCGGGCGGGCATCGGGGTGATCATCGACTGGGTGCCGGCGCATTTCCCCAAAGACGAATGGGCGCTGGCCCGCTTCGACGGCACACCGCTGTACGAGCACGCCGATCCCAGGCGCGGCGAGCAGCCCGACTGGGGCACCTTCGTGTTCGACTTCGGACGGCGCGAAGTGCGCAATTTCCTGGTTGCCAACGCTTTGTTCTGGCTGGAGGAGTTCCACATCGACGGGCTGCGGGTGGACGCCGTCGCGTCAATGCTTTATTTGGACTACTCCCGATCCGAAGGCGATTGGGCCCCGAACGAGTACGGCGGGCGGGAGAACCTCGACGCGGTGGCGTTCCTGCAAGAAGTTAACGCCACCTGCTACCGGCGGGCGCCGGGCATCGTCACCATCGCCGAGGAATCCACCGCGTGGCCCGGGGTCACCCGGCCCACGCATCTGGGCGGGCTGGGTTTCGGATTCAAATGGAACATGGGCTGGATGCACGACACGCTGGCCTATCTTGAGCACGAGCCGATCCACCGCCAGTACCACCACAACGAGATGACGTTCTCGATGATGTACGCCTACACCGAGAACTTCGTGCTGCCGCTCTCGCACGACGAGGTGGTGCATGGCAAACGCTCGCTGCTCGAGAAAATCCCTGGCGACGACTGGCAGCGTTTCGCGACACTGCGCGCGCTGTATGCCTACA
>WQZC01000178.1 GCA_009780925.1 Actinomycetes bacterium
CCACCACCGCCGCGCCGTCGGCGCCCGACTCGGCCAGCACGCGCAGCGACTGACCCAGTGAGATGGCGGCTTGATGGGTCATGCGGGCGAGTTGGCCGGCGCCCACCATGGCGACGACCGGCAGCCCGGTGCGCGAATCCACGCCGGTGAGCCTATCCGCCCCTCGGCCCCGACGGCTCCGGTCGAGGCCGCGTAGACTTTGTGATCATGTCAAAGGCGCCGCTGCGGGGTGGGTTGCGCGAGCGGCTCCGAGGTTCCTGGCGGGTCCTGCTCAAGGAGATCACCGCGTTCGGCCTGGTCGGCGCGATAGCCTTCGTGGTCCAGATGGGCCTATTCAACTACCTCTACTACCACCACCACATCGGTCCGCTGACGGCGAACGCGGTGGGCATGATCGTGTCGGTGGCCGTCGCCTATGTGGGCAACCGGTACCTGTCGTTCTCCCATCGCGCCCGAAGCGGGCTGGCTCGCGAAGCGGCATTCTTCTTCATCATCAACGCGATAGCGTTCGTGTTCGCCGAGGCGCTGCTCGCGCTGTTCGCTTACCCGTTCGGGTTCCGCCATGACGGTTTCGTCATGAACGTGGTGAATGTGGTTGGCATCGGGTTGGGCACGCTGTTCAGGTTCTGGGCGTATAAGCGATTCGTCTTTTTGGCCCCGGACCGGGTCACGGGTCCGTCGGCGGATGGGTCGGCCGAACCCGTCGAACGCTGACCCGGGCGACCCGGCGCCGCGCGGCGGCAATGCCGGGCCGCGAGTGCGGGGATGTGACTGGCGCGTTGGCGCTTGGCCGTGCTCGCGGCGTTCTCCGCCGCGTTCCGTCCAGCCGCGCAGCTTTCTCAGCCGCGTTCGGTTCAGCGGCGCGCCGTCGCCGTCGCCGTTTCGCGCCGCTCGCCGCCAGAGCCGCCTGACGCCGACCCGTTGCCTCCCGCGCCGCCCGTGGTCGTCTTTCCGCTGGCCGAGGCGTTGGCGGCCGTGGCGTCGCCGCTCGACCCGGCCGAGCCAGCGGTCGCCTTGGCCCCGGAGCGAGACCCCTCGCTGGGGCGGGCGTCGCGCGACCTGCGCGTGTCCGGCTTCGCCGCCGTCGATGATTTGGCTTCCGCCCGGCTGTCCGTGCGGTAGAAGCCGGAACCCTTGAACACGATGCCGACCGAGCCGTAGACCTTGCGCACCGAGTGCCCGCACTTCGGGCAACGGCTCACCGCCAAATCCGTGAACGACTGCGCGACCTCGAAGCGGTGGGCGCAGTCGTGGTCGGTGCAGGCGTACTGGTAGGTGGGCATCGGGCGATCCTTTGGCTGGCACTCTCGTCATGCGACTGCTAGCCATGGTGCCACAACCGGCCGACTGAGTGCGGCGGTCCTCAGGTCTCGCCGCCCTGAGCGGCGCCGAGCGGCGCCGAGCCGCGCTCGGTGGTTGCTCATTTGGCTTACCGATATTCTCACCGGCATGGGCGGACCACCAGTGACCAGGGCGTTGATTCCGGCCGCTGGGCGCGGCACCCGATTCCTTCCGGTGACCAAGGCGGTGCCCAAGGAGCTGCTGCCGATCGTCAGCACCCCCGCGTTGCAGCTCGTCGTGGCCGAGGCGGCCAGCCATGGCATGGCCGATGTGCTGCTGGTGCGCGCCGAGGGCAGGACACAGCTCGCCGACTATTTCGCTGTGGACGAGGAACTAGAGGCCGCGCTGGCGGACCGCCCTGACTTGTTGGGCCGGGTCCGGGAGGTGGAGACGCTGGCGCGCATCCATCAAACGGTTCAGGCCGAGCCGAGAGGCCTGGGCGACGCGGTGGCGCGGGGCGAGGGGTTCGCCGCTGGCGGGCCGCTGGCGGTGCTGCTGCCCGACGACCTGATCGACGACCGGGACGATCTTCTGGGGCCGATGCTCTCGGCGCGCGCCGAGCGCGGCGGGATCGTGCTCGCGCTGCTGGAGGTGCCTCGGTCCGAGATCGGCAAGTATGGCGTGGCGCGGCTGGCCCCGGGGGCGGATCCGTCCGGCGATGCGGTGGCGATCGTCGACTTGGTGGAGAAGCCGGCTCCCGAGCAAGCGCCGAGCACCTTCGCGTTGATCGGCCGCTATCTGCTGCCACCAGAGATCTTTGCGGCGTTGCGCGAGACCGACCCGGGCGCGGGCGGAGAGGTTCAACTGACCGACGCGATCCGCCGGCTCACCCTGGCCGGCGTCCCGACCCACGGGGTGGTCTTCCGGGGTCGCCGGTATGACACCGGCGACCGGCTCGACTATCTGCGCGCGGTCGTGCAGCTGGCGGTGCGCCACCCGGACATTGGCGCGGAGTTCACGAGTTGGCTGCGCGAGTACGTGCGACGGACCTTGGCGTGAGATGGTGGATTGGTGAGCGCTGACGCCGGTCTGCGGACCGTGGATGAGCACCTGGCCGTGGTGTTGGACGGGCTGGGCGCCCTCGAGCCGATCGAGTTGCTGCTGCTGGACGCGCAGGGCATGATGCTGGCCCAGGATGTGGTGGCGGGCTGGCCGCTGCCCGGCTTCGACAACTCGTCGATGGATGGCTACGCGGTTCGGGCGATCGACACGCGCACGGCCAGCGAAGCCACGCCGGTGATCTTGTCGGTGGTCGGCGATGTGCCCGCCGGGGCCAGTCAGCGGTCCGGGATGGGGCCGGGCTTGGCCATGAGGATCATGACCGGCGCGCCGATCCCCGCTGGAGCTGACGCGGTGATACCGCTTGAGGACACCGACCGCGGTCTGGCCCGGGTCGCGCTGTTCCATCCGGTGCGCACCGGTGAGTTCGTCCGTCGGGCCGGGGAGGACCTGCCCGAGGGCGCCCCGGCGCTCAGCGCGGGCGCGGTGCTCGGGCCGCAGCAGCTCGCGTTGCTCGCCGCGATCGGGCGGGACCGGGTGATGGTCCGGCCCAGGCCTCGCGTGCACGTGATCTCCACGGGCAGCGAGCTGGTCGACGTGGGCACGACCCCGTCGTTCGGCCAGGTCGTGGACGCGAATTCCTACCTGCTCACCGCTGCCGCGCGCGACGCCGGCGCGGACTCCTACCGGGTGGGCATCGTCCCGGACGATCACCGCCGCCTGCTCGACGTGCTGGAGAGCGAGCTGCTGCGCGCGGACGTCCTGGTCACCACCGGTGGGGTGAGCATGGGCGCCTACGACGTCGTCAAGCAGGCGCTGTCCGAGCTGGGAACGGTGGATTTCGTGCGGGTGGCGATGCAGCCGGGCAAGCCGCAGGGTTTCGGTCAGCTCGGCCACGGGGTGCCGATTTTCTGTTTGCCGGGGAACCCGGTGAGCGCGCTGGTGTCGTTCGAGGCGTTCGTGCGCCCGGCGATTCGCCGGATGCTGGGCAAGAGCGTCATCGGACGCGCCGTGGTGCAGGCGCTCGCCCTGGAGGGGGCGCAGAGCCCCCCCGGGCTGCGGCAGTACCGGCGCGGTGTGCTGCACCGGGAGGCCCACGGCGGGTACAGCGTGTCGTTCGCCGGCGGGCCGGGCTCGCATCTGATCGCCGCGATGGCGGCGGCGAACTGCCTGGTAGTGATCGACGAGGAAGTGACCGAGGTGGTCGCGGGGTCGCGGGTCACAGTCATCCCGTTGCTGCTCTCGCAGCGGTGAGGCGTCGGTGACGCGCCATCCGGGTTGGCCCGCCGAGCTGACCGCCGGGCCGGTGCGGTTGCGCCCGCCGCGGGCGCGGGACGGGCGGGACTGGAGCGAGGTGCGGTTGCGCAATGAGGCGTGGCTGGCTCCTTGGGAGCCGGCGTGCGCCGGTCCGTGGGCGCGGTGCAACGCGGTCTCGGCCTGGCGCCCACTGCTGGCCGCGCTGCGCAGGTGCGCCCGGGAAGGCACCATGTTGCCATTCGTGGTCGAATATGGCGGGCGGCTCGTCGGGCAGATGAATGTGGCGAACGTGGTGCGTGGCGCGCTGCGGTCGTGCACAGTTGGCTACTGGATCGACGCGGCGGTCGCCGGCCGGGGCATCACCCCGACAGGGCTCGCGTTGGTCATCAATCACTGTTTGGGGCCGGTTCGGCTGCACCGCGTCGAGGTCGACATCAGACCGGAGAACGCGGCCAGCCGTCGCGTGGTGGAGAAGCTCGGACTGCGCCGCGAGGGCTACTACGAGCGTTTCCTGGACATCGACGGCGGCTGGCGGGACCATCTCGCCTTCGCGATCACCGCCGAGGAGCTGCGCGACGCGCCATTGCTCGCCCGGCTGCCCGCGGTGCCGTCGCCGCACCGGAAACGCTGAACCTCAACTAAAGCGTCCGACACGCCGAGCGACGTTCGGGCGGTTGCCTCGGTTCGCCGTTACGGTTGGGAAAACTGTTACTGGTGTGACTGGAGGTGCGGGCGACGTGTCGACGCCGATCTTGACTGTTGTCGTCCTCGCCGTCTTGTGGCTGATCGTCCTGGTGCCGATGATCGTCCAACGCGGCGATGACCGGGCGCAGAACCGCTCGGTCGAGGGGTGGGGGCGCGCTATGAGCGCGCTGAGCCGCCAACCGGCGCCCCGATCGACCCGGCAGCTGGGTCGCGCCGACCCGGCCGCGCGCACCACGGTGCTGCCACGAGTGAGCGGTCCGCGCTCCGAGCTCTTCGTCCCTGGACGGCGCCCAGCCCCCAGAAATGTCGCACCGGTGACCCGGCATCCGGTGCCTGCCGCCAAGGAGGCGTTGATGTACCCCGTCGATCGCAGCGAGATGTCCCCCGCGCGGCGCGCCATGCTGGACCGTCGAAAGCACTCGCTGGCCGTGCTCATCATCGGCAGCTTGATCGCCGTTGGCTTGGCGCTCGCTTTCGGCGGGCCCGTCTGGGTCCTCGCGGTGGGCTTCCTCGCCGGGTTGGGCGGCTACCTGGTCTTTCTGCGCCGCCAAGTGGTGCAGGATCGCGACCGCAGGGCCGGGCGCCTGGCGCGCGCGGCGAGCCGCGAGTCGTTCGGCTACGACGCCACCGCAGCGCCCCTCGGGCTCGTGAGCCCCATGTTGGGGGCGGACGTGAGCATTGACGACGACGACCTTTCGCTCGAAACTATGGACACCATCGACCTGACCGGCTTGTACCAACGGGAGAGCGAGTTCGGTGAGGCGGTGCTCGTGGACGCCCGTCGAGCCAGCTGACCGCCGCCTTCCGCAGAAACGCTGTGGCGCCGGCGACGAGCCTGGTACCCTGAGCTTCGGCCCTGTGGGGCCCGTCCGACCACGTCGGGGCTGTAGCGCAGTCCGGTAGCGCACCTCGTTCGCATCGAGGGGGTCAGGGGTTCGAATCCCCTCAGCTCCACCAGATGTTTGATGTTGCAACCCTGTCCTGTTTCATGCGTTCGGTGTCGAGCTGGCTGGGGTCCGCGTCAGGGTGCAACTACTGGGTGCGTTGCCAGTAGTCGGCGTGGAGCCAGTTGGCGGGGTCGAGGGTCGTAGACGCCGGTGTACTCGTGCTGGATGTGGCGGTCTTCGGTGAGGATGATCTTGGTGAAGAACGCCTGGATGCACAGCCGGCGGTTGGCGGGGGGTCAGCGACGCCTACTACTTTGGCCCCACCGCCAACCGCCGGCTGTGCATCCAGGCGTTCTTCACCAAGATCATCCTCACCGAAGACCGCCACATCCAGCACGAGTACACC
>WQZC01000179.1 GCA_009780925.1 Actinomycetes bacterium
ACGGACATCCGACGCGCCCGACGCGCCCGCCGCGGGCGACCCCGCCGGCGCGACCGGCGAACCCGACCCGGGAGCCGATTGTCAGGTGAAAGCGCAACGGCGGGCCGACGCTCCCGCCGGGGACGCTCCCGCCGGCGCGACCAGCCAACCCGGCCCCCAGCCGGCCGATGGTCGCACGAAACGGCAGCGGATGGCCGACGCCCTCATCCAGTTGGCCCGCGACGCCCTCGCCGGCGGCTGCTCGCACTGCTGGCTCACCGCCCGCCCCCACGGCCCCGCCGTCAACGTCACCGTCGCCCTGTCCACCCTGCTCGAACTGGACGACCAACCCGCCGACCTCAACGGCGACCCCGCCCCCGCCTCCATCGCCCGAACCCTCGCCGCCGACCCCGACGCCACCTGGCGGCGCCTGGTCACCGACGAGATCGGCCACCTAATCGACGCCGGCCGCGACACCCACCGGCCACCGGCGTCGCTGCGCCGCCACGTGGTCAACCGCCACCGTCGGTGCGCCTTCCCCGGCTGCGCCCGCCGCGCCACCACCTGCGACATCGACCACACCACCGCCTGGGAGAACGGCGGCACCACCAGCGCCGCCAACCTCCTGCCACTATGCCCACGCCACCACCATTTCAAACACGAAGCCGGCTGGAAACTCGAACTCACCCCATGGGGCGCCGCCCACTGGACCAGCCCCACCGGACAGATCTACTGGACCCAGCCCACCACCCACCCACTCGACCACACCAGCGACTTCACACCCGGCGACCTCGACACCGAGGACTCCGACGCCACCGACTTCGACGCCAGTGACTTCGACGCCAGTGACTTCGGCGGCGGTGACTTCGCGACCGCCGACCCGCCCATTGCCGCATCAACTGCCAACGGCCCGCTTGACCACACCGCCCACCCCGAAACAGCCCACCCCGTCACCGATGTCCTGCGACATAACACCGTCACCGGCGACCGGCCCGTTGCCGGATCAACCGCCAACGCCCCCGGCCCCGGCCCAGCCGTGCCGGCCGACCCAGCACCGGCCGGCGCCAAAGCCCCCGACTGGGACGACCCGCCACCGTTCTGAACCACCACAAACCACAACACAACAAGTCCGAACCCCCTGCCCGCGATACCGGCACGCGGGCTCGAAGCCCTCTGGCGCGGCACACTCACCGGCGGGCCGCGGACCATCGGCGCTCGCGCCCCGCCGCTTCAGGCCGGCACACGCGCGAGAGCCAATCACCCCCACCAGGGCGCGACACCGCAGCCATCGCGCCACCACCGATGCGAACCACCCCCAACCGCCCAACCTCCCAACACCCACAAATCTGACGGGCGCCCCCGAATCGGTGCCGGGCGCGGTGATTGTCGGCGGGTGACGGTAGGTTCGGGGTCGTGGCTACTGTTGGCGCTTCGATTGTGCCGGTGTCGTTGACGGTGAACGGACGGACCGGGTTGACGCTGTGGGCTCCGCCGTGGGAGGACGACGACGGGGAGGAATGGCAGGGGTTCCTCGGCGACGGAGCGAAGATCCTGCTGTTTCCGGGCACGCGGGAGCTGGCCGATTTCATCGCCTCGGGGGAGGAGAACGATCTTTCCGATCACCCGGGTTGGGGGCGGGTCCTCAAACTCACCCCGGACCGGCTGCGCCCCGGTGCGGATGATGGCTACGACCTGGACCGGGTGTATGAATGGGCCGCCGGCGACCCCGACCCAGTGCGCCGTTCCGCGCTCGCCGACGTGGTCGACATGGTTGGCAAGATCGCTGACTGCTGCGACGACGGGGCGCTGCGCCGGCTGGTCGTTGGAACCCCCGAGTACGCCGACTTGGTGGACGAGGACACCTCCTATCACGGCCGCGACGGGCGGCGGGCTTGGTCGGCGCTGGGCGACGTGATCGCCGAGACGTGGGAACGGGCGATCAGCCGAGTGCAGTCGTGGCTGTCCTGGTGTGGGGAGTGGCCCGACATCGACGACCAGCCCGAAGATGGCGACGACGACTCGGTGTGGGCGAAGGTAGGCGCGGCACCGGTGGAACTGGTGCTGCCATCGGGGCGATTTGTGACCCTGCGAGCGGTCACCGACGATGGGGCGGTGTTCCCCGGCGATCCCGGTTCCAACGCGCTGATCTTCACCGAGCCGGCCGCGTTGGCCGCGCACTGCCGCGCCGACGCCGGCGCGCTAACCGATCTGCCCGGCTGGGACACCCTTGCCGACGCTGACCCCGCCGGCGACGAGGAGCTGTTCACCCCCGACCCCGAAACGGTCATCGACCTGACCGAGCCGTCCGAGCCCGCTGCGGAACTGCTCGCCCAGCTGGCCGAGCACTGCGGGCTGGACATCGACCCACCCAGCGCCAACGCCAGCCAACGCGCCTGGCGCAAGACCCTCAACCGGATCGAAACCCACCTCGAAGAAGGCGACTGATCACCACGAACGACATGCTGCCCGGCCTGGCCGCCGGCTTGGATTGCGCGACCATTCCGTCGCTGCGGGCCGCTTTCCGTGCCGGCGAGCTCACTGTGACCGCGCTCGTCGAGGCGTTCCTTGACCGCATCGAGCGCCTCGACCCCGAGCTGCGCACGGTGCTGGCGCGGCGCCCCGACGCGCTGCGGGACGCCCGAGACGCCGACCGGCGCTGGCGGGCCGGCCAGCCATGCGGCCCGCTCGACGGGATCCCGGTGCTGGTGAAGGACAACATCGCCGTGTCCGGGCTGCCGACCACCGTGGGCTCCCGGGCGCTGGCCGACTCCGCGCCGCCCGACGCCGCGCTGGTCCGCCGATTGCGCGCCGCTGGGGCGATCATCATCGGCAAGGCGAACCTGTCCGAGTGGGCGAACTTCCGTTCCACGCGCTCGACCAGCGGATGGAGCGCGATCGGCGGGCAGTGCCGCAACCCGCACGCACTCGATCGCACCCCGTCCGGGTCGTCCTCCGGCTCCGCCGCCGCCGTCGCCGCCTCGCTCACGCAGGTCGCGATCGGCTCGGAAACCGACGGCTCGATCACCGCGCCGGCGTCCGCGTGCGGTGTGGTCGGGTTCAAGCCGACGCACGGCAGCGTGCCCGGTGAGGGCATCGTCCCCATCTCGTCGGCGCAAGACGTCGCCGGACCGATAACCCGCCACGTGATCGACGCGGCCATCGTCTTCTCGGTGTTGGCCGGTGCGGTGGTGGACGACACCGCGCCATTTGGTGTCGCCGCGACCGGCCCCGGGCGGCCCGGGGATGCCCGGCATGGCGGTCCGCTGGCGGGCGCCCGCCTCGGGGTGTGGCGTCCGGCGGGCTCGGACGCGGCCATCGACGTCGTGTTCGACGCCACCCTCGCCGCGCTGGCGGCGGGCGGGGCCGAGCTGATCGACATACCGATCGACATCGCCGCGGTCGCCGCTCATGAGATGCCGGCGCTGCTCACCGAGTTCCACCACGAGCTAGACGCCTACCTGGCGGCGGCACCCGGCGGCGGCCCGCGCGACATGGCCGCGCTGGTCGCGTTCAACCAGGCCGACGATCTGGAGCTGGCCCGCTTCGGGCAGGAGCAGTTCGAGGCGGCGCTCGCCGCGCCCCCCATCGACGACCCCGGATATCTGCGGCATCGGGCGACCGCGACCGCCCTGGCCCGCGCCGCGCTAGACGAGCCGATGGACGCCCACGGACTGGACGCGATCATCACCGTGACCGCCAGCCCCGCCGGAGTGATCGACTATGCCCTCGGCGACGACGGCCAGATCGAGACCACCACTGCCGCCGCCGTCGCGGGCAATCCAGCGATCAGCCTGCCGGCGGGATTCGTGACCGCCCCCACAGGCGCCGCGTCGCCGGCTGGCCCGCTACCCATCGGAGTCACGCTGATCGGACGCCGCGGCGGCGACATGGCGCTGCTGCGCCTGGCGAGCGCGCTGGAACAGATCCACCCCGCCCGGCGCGCGCCCACCCAGTTCTGACGCCGCGCCGGGCACCGCCACCGCTACTCGCGCGCTCGACGCCAACCGGGCAGCACCAGCAGACCGGTCCCGCCGATGAACGCCAGCAGCAACCCGGCCAACGTGATGTGCGCGCCACCCGGGTCACCCCGGGCGTCGGCCCCCACACCAGTGTTGATCAACGCGCCCTTGGCGCTTGCCATGACCGTGATCGTCACTGTGGTCAAGGTCGCGGTGACCGGTGGCGCGTCCGGCCCCGACCCAGTGGGCAGTCGACCCGTCGCCGACGCGGTGTTGACCAGCTTGCCCACCGCCACGTCGGCCGCCGTCGCGGTGTAGGTCGCGGCGCACACCAGGCTCGCGCCCGGCGCCAGCTCACGATTCACAGGGCATTCGAGGCTCGACATGCCGCCCGAACCAGAGAAGGAGCGCTCCACCGGCGCGACATCCCGCAGCGTCACGTTGCCCGTGTTGGTCACCGTGAAGGTGTAGGTGATCAGCTGCCCGGAGCCAAACCGGGCGGTGTTCGCGGTTTTCACCACCACCAGCGCCGGACGCTGGTCGGAGGGCACCCGCGACGTCGACGGCGGCGAGGTCACTAGCGGCGAGTCATCGTTCGGCGGCTCGCCGGTGGCGGTCGCGCTGTTGCTGATCCCACCGGCATCCACGTCGGCCTGCGTGGTCACATATGTCGCAGCACACGTCTGCGATTCCCCAGGCGACAGCGAAGAGCTCGGGCAGACGACCGGGGACAACTCCCCGGAGCCGGTGAACGACCCGTCCTGGACTTCGATGCCGCCCACGGTCACATTCCCGGTGTTGGTCACCAAGAACTCATACGTGATCGTCTGCCCGATCACGAACGAGTCGGTGTCCGCGCTCTTGACCAAGCTCAGCCCCGGCGCCGGCGGCACGTCCACCGTCACCTGCGACGACGGCGGATCCACCGGATCCCCACCCGGACCAGAACCGGTCACCGTCGCCACATCCGACACCGACCCGTGATCCACATCCACCTGCGTCACCGTGTAGGAACCTTCGCAAACCATCGACCCACCCGGAGCCAACGACACCGTCGGACACGACACCCCCGGCGCGTCCAAACCACCCGCCGGCGGAACCGGCACATCAGACACCGCGATCCCATCCACCGTCACATTCCCCGTGTTCGTCACCGCGAACAGGTAATGCACCCGCTGCCCCGCCGCAGTCAACGGATCCGGCGTCAAAGCGGTGTCCACCGACTTCACCACCGACAGCGACGCGTCCTGATCCACCTCGACCCGCACCTCATCCGACGGACCCGACTCAACCGGATCACCACCCGGACCCGTCCCCGACGCCGTCGCCGCGTCCGACACCGACCCGTGATCCATATCCGCCTGCGTCACCGTGTACGAACCCGCGCACGTGGTCGACTCCCCCGGCGCCAACGACCCACCCGGGCACACCACACCCGGCGCGTCCAACCCGCCCGCCGGCGGAACCGGCACATCAGACACCGCGATCCCATCCACCGTCACATTCCCCGTGTTCGTCACCGCGAACGTGTACCCGATC
>WQZC01000180.1 GCA_009780925.1 Actinomycetes bacterium
CCATCAGCTCTTTCTCGGCGAGGTCGCGCAACTGGTGCCCGGCCCGGTAGCGCTGGCCGAGCTCCCACACCCGCAGGCCGATCTGGTAACGGCGCGACACCGGGTCCTGCTCGATGAACCGGCGGCGCACCAGGGTGGCGAGGATTCGGTGGATGACGCTCTTGTCCAGGTCGAGCTGACGGGACAGCTCCACCACGCCCAGCTGCGGCTCGTCCACCAAGAACGCCTCCAGCACCCGAAGCGCGCGGTCCACCGTCGAGTTGCGCGCGCCGGGATCTGGCTCGCCTCTGTTGGGCTCGCCGATGCCGCCGGGCCCACCGATGCCGCCGGGCTCATCACCGGCGTCTGCCGCGCGGGCCGTGCCAGCGCCGGTGTCGCGCCACTCGCCCTCCGCGCGGCTCACGACGGCTCCGACCGCAGCGCCGGCGCCACCTCGCGGGCCAGCAGCCCGGCCAGTTCCAGCGCGCTCTGCCCGGCCGCCGGGAACAACACGAAGGCGAACCGATCGATCCCGCAGGCTCGGATCTCCCGCACCTTGGCCACGCACTCGGCCGGTGTGCCGCACACCGAGAACGCCTCGACGATCTCGTCCGGCAGCAGCGCCGACGCCTGCTCGGGGGTCTCCGCCGGGTAGGCCCAGCCAGTCGCGTCCAGGTGCGCGCGCAACGCGTCGGGCAGCCGCACCCCGATCTGGTCCAGGATCGCCCGGGAAGTGATCAACGAGGCCAGCACCATCTTGCTGACCGCGACCCGCGCCGCCCGCCGGTCGGGGTGCGCGCACACATACAGCCAGGAAAGCTGGTCCAGATCTGACCACGACCGGCCGGCGCGGTCCAGTCCGCGCTCGACCTGAGCCCGCGCGTACCCGATGCCACCGGCTTGCGCGAAGCCGCCGATGACCACCCCGTCGGCCGTCTCGCCGGCCAGTTGCAGGATGCGCGGCCCGCGCCCGGCCAGGTAGATCGGCACGGTGCGCAGCGGAGGGAAGTCCAGGTGGGCGCCAGCGAGGGAGAACTGCTTGCCGGTCATGGTGACCGTCTCCCCCGAGGTCAGCCGCCGGACGATCTGGACCGTCTCGCGCAGCGCCTGCGCCGGGCCGCGCGGGTCGATGCCGTAGACGGACAGGCCCCCGCCGGCGCCCAGCGCGAGCGTCGCCCGGCCGCCGGACAGCTCGTCCACGGTGGCGATCGCGGCGGCGGTAAGCACCGGATGGCGGGTGTACGGGTTGGTCACCCCGGTGCCCAGGCCGACCCGGGTGGTCGCCCCGGCGACGGTGGCCAGGCTGATGTACACGTTGCGCAGCAGCCGCTCGTCGGGCACCCAGATGTCGTCGTAGCCGAGGCGCTCCAGCGCGGCGGCGCGCTCGGCGACCTCGGACATCGGCTGCTCGACCAGCGAGGCCACTCCGACGCGCAGCCCATCCGCTCCTGGCACGTGCCCTGTCACGTGGCCTCCCTTCGCCGCCGGGCGCCCTGTCGGACACCATCAGTCTCGGACGACTCAAGTATCGGACGCCTGGATGTTCGGCTGCTGAGCGGCCGCGCGCTCAGCGCCACGCTGCCGGGCACGGTCCGACTCAACGACAGCGAACCTCAATGTGAAACCAGCGGGCTTGTGGGAGGAGGCCCGCTACTAGCTTTCCGCCGAGTGGACTGACAATTGCCAACGCGCTGCCTGATCAGGCTCCGCAGTAGCCCTCAGGTGCGTTGGCGCCACAGAATGGCGCTCCGCTGAAGCCGCCGGCGAACAACGCGATCGTGTCATGGCCGACATCCTTGCCCAGCCGGACCGGTCCAAGCGGCACGTCCGCCGGGACGGACGTGGAAGTGATCGTGACGGTGACGGTGTTGGCGTTCTGGACCGCGGTGATCTGCCCGGCCACCTGCCCACCGTCGTGGATCTCGTTGCCAACAGTGCTGTCGCAGCCGGTGGTCACCGTCGCGTCGCACCAGATGTATGTGCGGTACTCGAGCCGCATCGAGCCGTCCGGGTCAATGGTCAAGCTCCGGCCGTGGCCGCCCCAAGAGCCCACGAGCCCTGGTGGGACGACGAGTGCGTGGCCCGTCGTCGGGGCGTTTGAGGGTGTGGTGGGCTCATCAGGCGTTGCCGGGGCACTCGCCGATGCGGCCACGGTGACGTCGTCCGTGGCGGTCGTGTCAGGCACCGATGGCATCGATGTCACCGGGCGGGCGTTGTCTGAGGGACTGGGCCGCCCGGCTGAGGCAATGCCCCCGCTGCCATCCACGGTCGTCGAGCACGCAGCGAGCGCGCATGTGGCAACCACCAGGCACAGACCGGCGAGGGCCCTGGCAGCGACGCGCGATCGGCCGGAGGAACGGTCTGGCATCTTCGCATTGTTTGCTGACACGGGTTCCCCCATCTGGGCCGCTCATTCTTGAACCGAAGCGACCTAAACTGTATCCAACCTCAGTGGCTTTGCCACCGCTAGTTGCCGTTGGCTGCCACGCGGGATGATCTCGATGACTCGGCCGGCGACCACCTCTGTCGAGTCTTGTCACGGGCGCGTGGCTGTAGGCGTACAGCGCTACACTGTTGCGGCTAACGCCACAAGCCCGCGATCCCCGACCAGCCGCGTCGCATTGTCGGCCCGGTCCATCGATACCGGCGGGGATCGCGACTGGCCGAATCGAGATCAGGAGACACCCATGACGCGCACCGTGCTCACCGGGGGCCAGGTGTTCGACGGCACCGGCGCGGACTTCTTCCCCGCCGACGTCGCATTGGAAGGCGAACGGATCGTCGAGGTCGGCCCCGGGTTGCGCGGCGACGCCGTGGTGGACGCCACCGGCGCGACCATCCTGCCCGGGCTGATCGACACCCATGTGCACGTGTGCCTGTCGGCGCTGGACATGATGACCAACCTGAACATGCCGTTCTCCTACCAGTTCTTCCTGGCCGAGCGGAACCTGCGCACGACGCTGGACATCGGGATCACCACCATCCGCGACGCCTCCGGCGCGGACCTGGGCATCCAGCGCGCCGTCGACGACGGCCTGATCGACGGGCCGGCGATGCACATCTCGATCATCGCGTTGAGCCAGACCGGCGGCCACGGCGACCACATGATGCCCTCGGGGGTCCGCCCGGACGTCTTCCAGTCCTATCCGGGCCGGCCATCGGCGATCATCGACAGCCCAGACGAGGCGCGTCGGCGGGTGCGCGAGCTGATCCGCGACGGCGCCAACGTCATCAAGGTCAACACCTCCGGCGGGGTGTTCTCCCCGCGTGACGACCCGCGCCGCGCCCAGTTCTCCATGGCCGAGCTGCGGGTGATCACCGAGGAGGCGGACCGCGCCGGGATCTATGTGATGGCGCACGCGCATGGCCGCGACGGCATCAAGAACGCGCTGCGGGCCGGGGTTCGCTCCATCGAACACGGCACCGACCTGGACGACGAGGCGATCGAGCTGATGCTCGAGCGCGACGCCTGGCTGGTGCCCACCCTGGGCGTGGGCCAGTTCATCCTCGACCGGATCGAAGCGGGCGCGGCGGTGCCCGCCGGCATCGAGCAGAAGGCTCGGGCCAACGCGGCGCTGCGGGCTGACTCGTTCGGCCGAGCGGTGCGCGCCGGGGTGAACATCGCGATGGGCTCGGACTCGGCCGCCGAGGCGCACGGGGACAACCTGATCGAGCTGCGGCTGATGCGCCAGCTGGGCATGCCGGCGCTCGGCGTGCTGCGCGCGGCGACCGGGGCGGCGGCGACCCTGCTCAACATCGCCGACCGGGTCGGGTTCGTGCGGCCCGGCCACCAGGGCGATTTGACCATCGTCGACGGCGACCCGCTCGACTTCGCCGTCTACCCGGGCAACCTGCGCGCGGTCTACCGCAAGGGCCAGCGCGTGAGGGGCGCGTGAGCCACCGCGCTGCTGTACCGACAGCCGCAATGGCGTAGCATCTAGCGCAACACCCGCGACTCGTTCGGATGCCCGACAGCGGGCATCACCCACCCAGTCACCAACAAGGGGCAGCAGATGAAGGTCTGGAAGTACCTGGCTGCGGTCGCCGCACTCGCGGTCGTGCTGACCGCCTGTGGCGGCACCAGCAACAAGTCCAACGGCTCGACCGGCCAGTCCGGCAAAGCCAATGGCGGCGGCGGCACTTTCACCATGGCGGTCGCCGGCGACCCTGGTTCGCTCAACCCGCTCAACAACACCTCCACCGCCAGCAACTGGCTGTTCCGATTCCTGTACGACCCGCTGGTGAACCGGAGCAAGGACGGCTCCCCCTCCCCCGGGCTGGCCAGCAAGTGGGACTTCGACGGCTCCACCGCCGTGTTCACCATCCGCGACGACGTCACCTGCTCGGACGGCAGCAAGGTCACCCCGAGCGTGATCGCCAAGAACTTCGCCTACCTGCACGACCCGTCCAAGCCGTCGATGTCCATCGGCGCGGTCATCCCAGACCGCAACTTCAGCTTCTCCGCCGACGACGCCGCGAACACCTTCACCCTCAAGCTGGACAAGCCGTTCAGCCTGCTGATCTACGAGTTGTCGTTCCTGCCCATCGTGTGCGGCCCGGCCGCCGACAACCCGGAATCACTGACCACCACGTCCAGCGGCTCCGGCCCGTACGTGCTCACCAACGCCAGCGTGAACAGCTCGTACACGATGACCAAGCGCGCCGGCTACACCTGGGGCTTGGACGGCGGAACCACCGCCGACGTGCCGGACAAGGTGGTTTGGCAGGTGGTCTCCGATGAGTCCACCGCCGCCAACATGCTCACCACCGGGCAGCTCAACGCGGCGGTCATCAACGGCCCGGACCGGACCCGGGTGCAGTCCGCGAACGCCACGACAGACCTGACGGTCAGCGGCGACGTGGTCATGCTGTTCAACCAGTCCAAAGGCCGGCCCGCAGCCGACGCCGCCGTCCGCCGGGCACTGATACAGGCAATCGACCGCGACCAGGTGGCCAGCACGGTCACCCAGGGCTTGCTGCCCAAGGCGGGCACCTCCATCACCGCGGCCACCCCGCAGGTCTGTGACGACACCGCGGCGGCCAGCTCGATCCCGGCGCTCAACCCGGACGGGGCCAAGGCGGCGCTCGCCGCAGCCGGCGCCAGCAGCATGTCCATCACGCTCGGTTACAGCACCGCTACCCCGGGCGCGGCGGCCGCCGCCGAGCTGATCGCCACTGAGTGGAAAGCCATCGGCGTCAGCGTCAAGATCAGCCCGATGACCCAGGCCGACTACCAGACCCGGGTCTTCACCAGCGGTGACTACGACGTCATGATCAGCCAGTTCAGCAACCCGTTCCCGTCCACCGTGGTCGGCCTGCTCGATGGCCCGCCGCCGCCGACCGGGACCAACGCCGCGAACATCAACAACACCGCCTACAACGCCGCCGTCGCCACCGCGCTGGCCACTCCGGGCGCCGACGGTTGCGTGGCCTGGGTGAACGCCTCCAAGGCGTTGTTCGACGACGCGACCATGGTCCCGCTCGCCGACTGGCCGACC
>WQZC01000181.1 GCA_009780925.1 Actinomycetes bacterium
GCCCGTCAGCTCGCCGACGCCCAACACGCCGCCACGGTGGCGATCGCGCACGTTCGGGCGGCCGCGCGCCAGCTCGGCGGCGGGGCGGCCGCGCGCGCGCCCGGCGCGCCGCCGGCGACGTTGGACGATCTCGTGCTGCCCGAGCACGTGCTGGTCGAGGTGCGCCGCCTGCTGGACTGGGCGCGCTACCGCGACGAGGTGGCGGCGCTCGGCCCGCTGCACGGCAAGGGCGGCAAGGGCACCGGCGTCGCGGCGCTGTTCACCGGGCCGCCGGGCACGGGTAAGACGCTCGCCGCGCACGTAATCGCCGACGCGCTGGCGATGGACCTCTACCAGGTGGAGCTGCCGACCATTGTGGACAAATACATCGGCGAGACCGAGAAGAACCTGGAGCGGGTGTTCCAGGCGGCCGAATCGATGAACGCGGTGCTGTTCTTCGACGAGGCGGACGCGCTGTTCGGGTCCCGCTCGGAGGTCCGCGACGCGCGCGATCGGTACGCCAACCAGGAGGTCGCCTACCTGTTGCAGCGCATGGAGCGCTTCGATGGGATCACCGTGCTGGCTTCCAACATGCGCGGCAACCTGGATCCGGCGTTCGCGCGCCGGTTGCATTTCATCGTCGCCTTCCCCGCGCCGGATGAGCCCACCCGCGCCCGGCTGTGGTCCGCCCACCTGGCCGTCGTCGGGCGCCTGGACCCAGCCGATCCGGTGGACATCGCCGAGCTGGCGCATCTCGTGGAGCTGTCCGGTGGCGACATCCGCAACATCGTGCTGGCCGCCACCTACGCGGCGGTGGCGGCGGACGAACCAGTGGGAATGCGGCACATCGGACCGGCGGTGCGCCGCGAGTTCATCAAGCTCGGCCGGCGGGTGCCGGCGGCTAGCCCCGCGCAACAAGCGTCGCGGGGCTAATATCGGGAGCGCGCGCAATCGTGTGGGGAGCTGACAATGGCTAATTCGGCGCTGCGTCTGCAACAAAGACGGCAAATCGCGTCAACACCAGCTGAAGGCGAACAAAGCGAGGACGGCGATTACTCGCCGCCAATCGCGCCGATGGCGCTTCGGGTGGGCGCGGTCGCCGATCCAGCGGAGGCCCAGGCGGACCAGATGGCGCAGCGGGTGCTCGCCCGCCTCGGCGCCGGCGGGTCGGCGACTGACGGACCAGCGGCTGGCGGGCCGCAAGCGCCAGCGAGCGCGGTGCGCCGCGTGCCAGCCCCCGGTGGCGGGGCGTTCGGCGCGGGCGGCGGGGCACTCGATTCCGCCACCCAGTCCCGGCTCGCCGCGCGGCAGGGACGCGGCGCCCCGCTGCCGGGCGGCGTCGCCGGCCAGATGGAGTCCGCCTTCGGCCGCAGCTTCTCCAGCGTTCGGCTGCACACCGACGCCGAGGCGCGCGCGATCTCCGATCGGCTCTCCGCCCGCGCGTTCACCGTCGGCCAGGACATCTACTTCGGCGCCGGCCAGTACGACCCCGAATCCGCCGGCGGGCAACACGTGCTCGCGCACGAGCTGGCGCACACCGCCCAGGCCGGCGCCGGGGTGCGGCGGCTGTTCGGTTGGGGCAAGAAGAAGCAGCAGGCCGCCGCCGGCACGAAGACTCCGGAGCAGTTGGCCAAAGAAGCGGCGGAGACGCGGGCCAGAGAAAAGCAGGAGACGATCGCGCAGAGCAAGCGGACCCAGGCCGCCGAGCTGGCCCACAACAAGGATGAGCGCGCCGAGGGCGAAAAGGCGCGAAAAGCGACCTCGGCGGCCTTGACCGGCGGTGTGGTGGATCACGAGATCGCCGTGACCGTGGGCGGCCAAGCGCACAAGCAGGACGTGGACGCCCAGGGCCGCACCCTCAAGCACAGCAACGGTTTCTTCGGGGACAAAGTCAGCGTCCTCGGCGCGCCGGCCGAGGCGGCGAAGCAGCGCGGCGCGGCGCGCAAACAAGAGTTGATCGATCAAGGCGCCTCCGAGGCGGATGCCGCCAAGCGGGCGCACCAAGAGACCTGGCTGGATCGCGCCCCCGGTCGCGCCGCGGATGTGAACGACCGTTTCGAGGCAGTCCTCGCGCAAGAGCACCAGCGCGCGATGTTCCACCTGATGGTCGAGGGCAAGCCGCTCGAGGAGGCCGCCGAGCTGGCCTATGACGAGACCTGGCCCACCCTCGACAAACAGCAGGACGGGGATCTGCGCTCGGTTCGCCCGCCACGGGAGACCGCCGCCGAGCGGCTGGTAGCCGCCGTCGAACAAGCCCGGAAACGGTTCGACGCCGAGGACGCGGTCTCCGAGGACATCGCGAAGATCTTCGACAAATGGGCCGAATTGTTCCAGGACAAGGTGAACCGGGCCAAAGGAGCGCCGTCGGCCTTGCCGCCGTCGCGCAACAGCGCGGGCAGGCCGGCGCCCCCGACCGCGCCCCGGCAGCGGCCGCCGCTGGGTCAAGCCCAAGCGCACACGCTCGACGATCAGGCGACCACCGAGGCGCGGGCCGCCTGCCGCGGCCTTGATCCACTGGAACTGGCCAAGTTCGACAACCTCGATCCCCCGACCCGTCGCCGCGCGCGCAATGAGGCGCTGGCCCGGTTGGCCGCCAAGAACGCGCCCACGGTCACCGCGCCCGCGGAGAAGGCGGAGACGCTCGGCGCGAAGATCCGCGAGCGGACCGAGACCTACGCCGGTGGCGTCAACTCCGCCCTTGGCGCGGGGTCCACCGGGGCCGGCCTGGGCGGGACGGCGGTCGGATCGGTGGGCACGGCGCTGTCCGCCACCGGCTCCGACCTGCACAACGCCGAGGCGGTGCCGCTCGTCGGCCCAGTGGTCCAGGCCGTCGACCGGATGGTCCACGACAAACGCACCGACACGGACTTCCAGGACTTGGTCAGCGGGGCCAACGACGGCGTCACGCCGACGCACGCCACCGCCGGCGCGGACCTCGGGGTGGCCAACGGCATCATCGGCAACACCACCGATGTGGTGGGCACCACGGTGGGCATCGTAAGCAACACCTACCGCCTGGTCCAAGCCATCCGGGAGGCCAAGAAACACCCGTCGCACCAGAACCGGCTCGCCGCGTCCAAGGCGGCGTTGGACACCTCGCAGAGCTTGGTCAGCATCGGCAGCACCGGCATCGGGATCGCCCAGACCGCGCTGACCGCGGTGAACTCGTGCCCGGGCGCGCAGACCGCGCTGTCCATCGCGTTGCCGGGGGTGAACATCGTGGCGGCGGTGTTCAGCATCGCCAGCTGCGCGGTGCAGCTGGCCAAGCACGCGATGCACATGGCGGACACCAACAACACCCTGGAGGAGATCCGCGCCAACACCGGCAAGAAGGACAAGACGGACGTGCTGTTGTGGCCGATGTGGCACCTGCACCGCGGCTGGGTCAAGCGAGTGGAGCAGTCCACCTGGGACACCACCAGCGCCCTCGGCGACCTGGCGATGGGCGTGCTCAACACCGTCTCGGCGGCGGCCGGCGGCCTGTTCGGCATCCCGGCGATGCTCACCGCCGCCAAGAGCGCCATCAACGGCCTGCACACCCTCGGGCACATGGTCGCGGACGAGGTGTTGGTGGGCCTGGCCAAGGAGAGCAAGGCGGACTCGATCGGCAAGCTGGAAGGCGCCGGCGAGGAGCGCCTGCGGCGCGACCCGGCGATGGCCGTGGACGGCATCGTCGTGCGCGCCCGACAAGGCGACCAGTCCGCGAAGAACTACCTGATGACCTACGGCCTGACCGAGGACCAGATCAAGTTCGGCAAGCTGGACGAGGTGCGCAAGAAGGTCCTCGACGAGCTCGGCGAGGACCCCGACCCGAAGTTCCTCTACGAGAAGGCCTACGAGGCGACCATCGGCAACATCAAGGCCGGGGCGAGCAACTGGAAGACCGCTGGCGAGCTGGCCGACCGGCGCAACCTGGTCGATGACAAGGGGCGCGGCGCCGGCTGGCGGCTGAAGATGATGATCCGCGGCGGCGACCGCCTCAAGGAGTCCGCGCTCAAGACCGACGCCAAGACGGCCGAGGTGCTCCCCGGTCTGGAGCTGTACACCGGCGCGGACGATGCCCAGGTCGCGGCATTCGTCGCCAGCGGCGTTCAGAAGGTCCAGGCCAAGAGCCTCAAGCCAGAGCTGGTGAGCAAAGTTCTGGCGCGCTATCAGACCAGCGTGGTGAAAACCGAGCAAGCGCTCGCCGCGCTAGCCGGCCCCGCGGCCGCGCATCCCGACACCCCGGAGCAGCGCAAAGAGCACGACAAGCTGGTCCGCGAGGCGCTGGAGAAAAACAAAGAGGGCCAAACGGTCAAAGAAGTGCTCGACATCTACAAGGAGAACGTCAACACCAAAGCCAAGGTGCCGTCCCACATGAACGGCGAGGAGATCTCTTACCTGCTCCAGGAGCGCCAGCGCCGGAACCGACTGGTGCTGAACGCGCTCCGTCAGCTGCGCGACGCGATCGCGCCCGCTGCGGGCGGCGGAGGCGGCGGCGCGCGCGGCCAAACCACGGCCGACCCCAACGACCCCAACAGCGGTGGCGCCAACAGCGGTGCCGGCGGGGGCCAAGGCGGCGGCGGAAACAGCGCGGCGGGTGGCGGCCCGAACCCGTGACCGCGCCAACCGGCATCGAGCCATCGCCACTGCTGGCGATCGCCGTCGCCGCGCTGCAGAGCCGCGGCCGGGTGGTCGACACTAACTGGGACGCGCAGACCTTCACCGTGCGCGCGCTGCGCCCCGACGTCGAGACCACCCTCGGCGTGGTCTTCAACTTCACCGGCTCCATCGTCTTCTACTACGTGTGGGAGGACGACCTGCCCGACGAGCGGATGGCGGCGCTGGCCGAGTTCGTCCTGCGCGCCAACGAGAAGCTCACCACCTCGGCGTTCGAGCTCTCGCTGGGCCGGCGCGACCTCGCGCTGCGCGCCGGGGTCGCGTTCGGGGAGGATTATCTGGACCTGGACCGGGGCGCCGTCACGGCGCTGCTGGTCAACGCGCTGGAGGAGTGCGAGCGCGCCGCCTACGCCCACCGGGGCGCGGTCGCCGCCGTGCTGGCCGGCACGAGCCCCGCCGAATCCCTGACCAAGGTGGCCTGATGTTCATCGCCGCAGTTGAGACCGCGCTGGAGAAGCTGATCCGCCAGGAGCTGCCGCTGCCCGAAGACGTGGGCGACGTCACCTTCGAGGCGCCGACCAACAATTGGTCCGCGCAACTGTCCCGGGTGACCGTTAATCTGTTCTTATATAACGTTTCTCGCAGCCCCCATCCGGCCCGCGCGCTGATGCGCCGCGACGTGAACGGCGGCATTCAAAAACGCGCCCCGCAACCCATGGTTCAGCTGAGTTATCTGCTCAGCGCCTGGGCTGGCAGCATCCGTGACGAGCACCTGCTGCTCGGCGACGTGGTCAGCCGGCTGATCGCGGTCGAGGGCATCCCCGCGGCGCTGCTGCCGCAGGAGCTGTCCACCTCGGTCTCGTTCGAGTTCGTCGACGACAGCGGCAACAAGAACC
>WQZC01000182.1 GCA_009780925.1 Actinomycetes bacterium
CACGGTGCCGCATGTGCGCCAGACCATCGCCGACCGGGAGCTGGAGGCGTGGCTGGCCGTCGACCTGTCGCCGAGCCTGGACTTCGGCACCGGCAACTGCGACAAGCGCGAACTGGCGCTGGCGGCGATCACCGCGCTGGTGCAGCTGACCGCGCGCGGCGGCAACCGGGTCGGCGCGGTGGTCACCACCGGGGAACGTCTGCAGCGCATCCCGGCGCGGGCCGGCAACCCGCACGCGCGCCGCCTGGTGCGCGACATCGCCGAGCTGCCGCGCGCCGCCAGCGGGCAGCGCGGGGACCTGGCCGCGTTGTTGGAGGCGCTGCGCCGCCCGCCGCGACGGCGCGGCCTGGTCGCCGTCGTCTCGGACTTCTTGGGCGATCTGGACTGGGAGCGCCCGCTGCGCGCGCTGGGCGGCCGGCACCAGCTGCTCGCCGTCGAGGTGGTGGACCCGCGCGAGCTGGGCCTGCCGCCGGCCGGTCTGGTCACCTTCGTGGACCCGGAGACCGGGGGCCAGCTTGAGGCGCAGACCTCGGACGCCAAGCTGCGGGCGCGCTACGCGCAGGCGGCCGGGGCGCAGCGGGCCGCTATCGCCACCGCGCTGCGGCACGCCGGAGCGGCGCACCTGCGGCTGCGCACCGACCAGGACTGGGTCGCCGACATCGTCCGGTTCGTGCTGGCCCAGCGCGGCGCCTATGCGATCGGGCGGCGGGCGGTGCGCTGATGGGCTTCGCGTCCCCGGGCTGGTTGCTGCTCCTGGTGCCGATCGCGCTGGCGGGGGTGGGGTACGCGCTGGCGCAGCTGCGGCGGGTCAAATACGCGGCGCGCTTCTCCAACGTGGAGCTGCTCTCCTCGGTGGTGCCGCGCCGTCCGGGGTGGCGCCGGCACGCCACCTTCGCCTGCCTGCTGGTGGGGTTGTTCGTGCTGGCCATCGGGGTGGCCCAGCCGACCGCCTCGGTGCGGGTGCCGCGCGACCGCGCGACGGTGATGATGGCGATCGACGTCTCGCAATCGATGATGGCCACCGACGTGGCGCCCAGCCGGCTGGACGCGGCCAAGCAGGCGGCCAAGTCGTTCGTCGACCTGCTTCCGGCGCAGATCAACCTCGGGTTGGTGAAGTTCGCCGGCACCGCGTCGGTGCTGGTGTCGCCGACGCTGGACCGCGACAGCGTCAAGGTGGCCATCGATGGGCTGTCGCTGGAGGACTCCACCGCGATCGGGGACGGGGTGTACGCGTGCCTGGATTCGATCTCGACGTTCGGCAAGGCGAACACCGCCAAGGGCGATCAGCCGCCGCCGGCGCGGATCGTGCTGCTCAGCGACGGGGCGAACAACATGGGGCATTCGATGAACCAGGCGATCGCGGCGGCGCAGGCGGCCAAGACGCCGGTGTCCACGATCGCGTTCGGCACCGACTCGGGCACGGTCTACCTGCAGGGGGAACGGATCCCGGTGCCGGCGGACAAGGCGGCGCTGCGGACGCTGGCCAGCCAGACCGGCGGGTCGTTCCACACCGCGACCACCGAGTCCGAGCTGCGCAAGGTGTACGCGAACATCGGCACGCAGATCGGCTACGTGACCGTGCATAAGGTGGATTCCTGGCGGTATCTGCTGCTCGGGCTGCTGTTCACCCTGGCGGCGGCGGGGATGTCGTTGCTGTGGGGCGGCCGGCTCGTCTGAGCCGCGGCGGACTGCTCGCCGGTCCCGCCGGTGGCCGACATGGCTGGTCGGCGGGCCGAAACCTCTATCCTTTTGGTCCGCCGGCGAGCCAGGGGTTGAGCACGGCGGCCCCAGTCGGCTCGAAGTCGGCGACGTTTCGGGTCACCACGGTCAGGTCGTGGGTCAACGCGGTGGCCGCGAGGTACGCGTCCCGCTCCGGGCGAGGGTCGGGCACGTGCAGGCGCGCGGCGCGCCTGGCCTCACGCAACCCGATCGGCAGCACACGGTCGGCGAAGCTGGGCAGCACATCGCTCTGCAACCAGGCGAGCAGTCTGGCCGCCTGCTCCCGGTCGCGGCGTTCCAGGCGGGCGATGCCCAGCTCGATCTCAAGGATTGTCACCACGCTGACGAACAGCTCGTCGGCGTGCTGGGCCGCCACCCAAGCCGCGACGTTCGCGTCGGCGAGCCGTCGCGACTTGCGCAACCCGCTAATGACGTTGGTGTCGAGCAGATACATCGCAACCGCGCTCAGAACTGCGCGGCCCGAGGGCCAGCTCCGGCGGGAAGCGGCTCGAACTCGATGTCGATCTCCGCGCCCGGCTCGTCCATGCGCAGTCGGCGGACCAAGTCGGCGCCGCTGCCTTGAAGGCGGCGGTAGTGGTCGATGCAGAGCAGCACGAAAGCCGGCGCGCCCCGGTCGGTGATCAGCACTGGTTCTATGGCTGCGGCGCGTTTGGCGGCGCTGACGTCCCGGTTGAACTCGCGCGCGGTGATGGTCGCCATCCGAAGCCCCTTTGGTAGGTACGTGCCTACAACAGTAGCCCCTGTGGCCGTGGGCGTCTGTCGGTGGTTCGCGGACCGGGTGGAGGGGTTCTCGCGGCGGCGCCCATCCTGGGCACGCGGGGCCGCTGTAGTCGCCGATCGTGGCGATCATGGCGGAGATTCGGGTAGCCTGGCCCGTCGTGAGTCGATCCGTGTTGGTGACCGGGGGCAATCGGGGGATCGGGCTGGCCATCGCCCGCGCCTTCGCCGCCGCCGGGGACAAAGTGGCCGTCACCCATCGCGGCGACCCTCCGGCCGGGCTGTTCGGGGACGGCTCGCCCGCTGATGGGCTATTCGGGGTGCGCTGCGACGTGACCGACCCGGCGGCCGTGGACGCGGCGTTCGCCGCCGTCGAGGCCGCGCAGGGGCCGGTGCGGGTGCTGGTGGCTAATGCCGGCATCACCGACGACACGCTGCTGCTGCGGATGGGCGAGCAGTCTTTCGCCCGCGTGCTGGACACCAACCTGGCCGGGGCGTACCGGGTCGCCAAGCGGGCGGCGGCGGGCATGTTGCGCGCCCGGGCCGGGCGGATGATCTTCATCTCGTCGGTGGTTGCGCTCACCGGGTCGCCCGGGCAGGCCAACTACGCGGCCAGCAAGGCCGGGCTGATCGGGCTGGCCCGGTCCATCGCCCGCGAGCTGGGCGGGCGCGGCATCACCGCCAACGTGGTCGCCCCCGGCTTCATCGACACCGACATGACCGCCGCGCTGCCCGCCGAGCGCAAGGCGCAGGTGCTGGCCGGGGTGCCGGCCGGGCGGTACGGCCTGGCCGACGAGGTGGCGGCGGCGGTGCGCTTTCTGGCCTCGGACGAGGCCGGCTACATCAACGGGATCGTGCTGCCGGTGGACGGCGGCCTGGGAATGGGGATCTGAATCTATGGGACTGCTGGACGGCAAGCGGCTGCTGATCACCGGGGTGATCACCGAGGCGTCGATCGCGTTCGCGGTGGCCAAGGCGGCGCAACAGGAGGGCGCCCAGGTGGTGCTCACCGGGTTCGGGCGGCTCTCGCTGGTGGAGCGGGTGGCCCGAAAGCTGCCGGCGCAGGCGCCGGTGATCGAACTGGACGTGACCGACGCCGACCAGTTGGCCGCCCTGGCGGACCGGGTGCGCGCGCGTGTCGACGGCCTGGACGGGGTGTTGCACGCGATCGGGTTCGCCCCGCCGTCCTGCCTGGGCGAAGACTTCCTGGACACGCCGTGGCACGACGTGGCCAAGGCGATCGAGGTGTCGGCGTACTCGCTCAAATCACTCGCCACCGCCACCGCGCCGCTGTTCGGCCCGGCCGGCGGGTCAATCGTCGGGTTGACCTTCGACGCCACCGTGGCCTGGCCCGCCTACGACTGGATGGGGGTGGCCAAGGCCGGGCTGGAAGCGACCGCCCGCTACCTGGCCCGCGAGCTGGGCGGGCGCGGGGTGCGCGTCAACCTGGTCTCCGCCGGTCCGCTGCGCACCATGGCCGCGACCTCCATCCCCGGTTTCGCCGCGTTCGAGGACGCCTGGGCGCAGCGCGCCCCGCTCGGCTGGGACCACACCGACGCCGCGCCGGTGGCCCGCAGCGTGCTCGCGCTACTGTCCGACTGGTTCCCCGCCACCACGGCGGAGATCGTCCATGTGGACGGCGGCTTCCACGCGATGGGAGTGTGAGCGATGAGTGAGCGTGGCTACGACGCGCTGTTGATTCTGTCCTTCGGAGGGCCGGAGGGGATGGACGACGTCGTGCCATTCCTGCGCGACATCACCGGCGGGCGGATCGGCGACGAGCGGCTGGCGAAGATCGGCGCGCACTACCGGCGCTTCGACGGGGTGTCGCCGATCAACGGGCAGAACCGGGCGCTGGCCGACGCGCTTCGCGCCGACTTCGCCGCGCACGGCATCGGGCTGCCGGTGTATTTCGGCAACCGGCACTGGCACCCGTACGTGGCGGACGAAGTGGCGCGGATGCGTGCCGACGGGGTGCGCCGGGCGCTGGTGTTCACCACCTCGGCCACCGCCTCGCTGCCCGCCTGCCGGATGTACCGGGACGCGCTCGACGCGGCCCGGGCGCGCCTCGGCGACGACGCGCCGGAACTGACCAAGCTGCGCCACTTCTTCGACCACCCCGGGATGATCGCGGCCAACGCCGACGGGGTGCGGGCCGCCTTGGCCTCGCTGCCAGCGGGACTCGCCGACCAGGCGCGGCTGGTGTTCACCGCGCACTCCATCCCGGTGGGGATGAACGTGAGCGCCGGCCCGGCGGTGGGGTTGGCCCTGGCGCCGGTGACCGCGGCCTCCGGTCCGGCGGTGGGGTTGGAGCCAGGCGTGGCCGCTGAGCCAGGTGCCGGTGCGGCCTCCGATCCGGTGGCGCGGCCGGCGGACGGCTGGGCCGGCGGGCTGTACGCCGCGCAGCACCGCGAGACCGCCCGGCTGGTGGCCGAGGCGGTGCGCGGACCCGGCGCGGACTTCGACCTGGTGTGGCAGTCCCGCTCGGGCCCGCCGCAGGCCCCCTGGCTGGCGCCGGACATCGACGACCACCTGCGCGCGCTCGCCGCCGCCGGGACCGCCGCGGTGGTGGTCAGCCCGACCGGGTTCGTCAGCGACCACATGGAGGTCGCCTACGACCTGGACGTGCGCGCCCGTGGCGTCGCCGAATCGCTGAGTCTGCCCTTCGCCCGGGCGGCGACGGCCGGCACCCACCCGGCGTTCGTCGCCATGGTGCGCGAGCTGGTGGAAGAGGAGCTGTGCGGCGCGCCGCGCAGATCGCTCGGCGCGCTGGGCGTGTGCGGCCTCGGCTGTCCCGCCGACTGCTGCCAGTGACGGACGCGGCGCACAGATTCCGATTGGATCGCTGATCAGGCTGCGAGCGGCCTGTCAGCCGGGCTGCTGAACGGGCCGCGGGCTGAGCGCCGGGACGGCCCGTCAGGTCTCTCGGGCGCGGCGCGGCGC
>WQZC01000183.1 GCA_009780925.1 Actinomycetes bacterium
AGCGCGCCGTTGATGATCTGCCCGCCATAGGTGGCGGCGAACTCCTCCCCCTCGTCCGCCTGGGCCTGCAGGTTGTTCGCTTTCTGGGTGAGCGAGGTTTGATTCTGCTGCAGGTCCTTGACCTGGTTGCGCAGGTCCTTGGTTATCGGCCCGTTCAACGCGGTGGTGCCGATGACGATCCCAAGCGCGACCGCGAGGAACACAGCGACGAGCGAAACGATGTGGTAACGGAAAGAGATCACGAGAACAAAC
This sequence comes from Actinomycetes bacterium, assembly GCA_009780925.1. Classification (GTDB taxonomy): domain Bacteria; phylum Actinomycetota; class Actinomycetes; order Mycobacteriales; family Jatrophihabitantaceae; genus WQZC01. The sequence continues at coordinate 253 of WQZC01000183.1, forward strand.
CCTGTACCCAGTGGACGATGTCATTCCACCATACGTGCAAACCGTCCAGATAGTTTTGGCCGGACTGTGAGACCGCGACGGCCGCCACGATGGCGATCAACGCGGCGAGGACCAACGCCAAGAGGCCGACCGCGGATATGCGCGGACGGTAGAGCCGGCTCACCCCCTTGGCGTCGATCAACTTGGTGCCCAGCCGCAGCCGCGTGAGCCAGGTCGAGGCCATGCCGGCCCGGCCCTTGTCCAGGAACTCCAGCAAGGTGGCGTGCGTGCCCACCGCGACGATCAACTTGGCCCCTTTGTCGTCGGCCAGCATCATGGCGATGTCCTCGCTGGTCGCCACCGACGGGAAGGTGACCACCTCGACGCCGAGATCCTGCGCCCGCGCCATGCCGGGCGCGCGGCCGTCCGGGTAGGTGTGCGCCACCACCTCCGCGCCGCTGCGCAGCACCTGGTCAGACATGGTGTCCATGTCGCCGACGATGACGTCCGGTGGGTAGCCGGCATCGCGCAGCGCGTCGGCGCCGCCGTCGACCCCGATCAGCACCGGCTGGTACTCGCGGATGTAGTGCTTGAGCGCGGCCAGATCGGCCTTGTAGTCGTAGCCGCGCACCACGATCAGCGCGTGCCGTCCGGCGAACTTGGTGCGCACCTCTGGCACGCCGACACCGTCGAGCAGCAACTCCCGCTCGCGCTTCATGTACTCGATGGTGCTGGCGGCGAACGCCTCCAACTGGGTGGACAGCCCGACCTTGGCCTCGGCCATCGACGCCGCGATCGAGCCGACGTCTTGCACGGTGCCCATGGCCACCGCGTGCACGCCCGAATACAGCGCGTCTCCGTACAGGCGGACCCGCCGACCCTCTTTGACCGCGCCGAACACCTCGCCGCCGACGTTGTCCAGCACCGGCACGCCGTTGGCCGCCAACAGCTCCGGTCCCAGGTTCGGGAACCGCCCCGAGATGGACGGCTGGGCGTTGACCACACCGCCGACCTTGGCCGCCACCAGCGACTCCGCCGCGGCCCGATCAAGGTCCACATGATCGATGATCGCGATGTCGCCGGGGTTCAGCCGACCGATCAACCGCGTGGTGTCTCGGTCCAGGCGCGCCACCCCGACCACCCCAGAGAGCCCATGGGCCCGCGGGCGGCGCAAAGTGGCGAACCTCATGGTTGTCGATCGTGCCATCGATTCGGCCTCACGACCGGGTGCGCCACGCGGTCAACGCGCTGTTTCAGCTGGCTGGCCCTCGCCCACTCTTGGTTTCACGCCCTGCTACCCGTTGCTCCGCCCCCCGTTCCGCCCGCGCCGCCCGGCGGGCGCGCTCGCCGCCCGGTGGGCGTGCGCGCCGCGGGGTCGCTGTCCGCCACCCGCGCGGCGGCGCAGTTGGCGACCAGTTCCGCGGCGTGTTCGCGCGCCAGTGGCGAGTCGTCGCCGGCCAGCATCCGCGCCAACTCACCAATCCGGTCGTCACCGCCGACCACGCGCACGTCGGCCCGGGTCACCCCGTGTGCCGGATCCGTGCCGGCATGTTTGTCCACCACGACCTGGCAGTCAGCGAACGCGGCCACCTGAGCCAAGTGCGTCACCACGATCACCTGCCGGGCCGCGGCGAGCCGCGCCAGCCGGCGCCCGACCTCGACCGCGGCCCGGCCGCCGACGCCGGCGTCCACCTCGTCGAACACCAGCGTGGGCACCGGGTCGGTGCCCACCAGGCACACCTCGACGGCCAGCATCACCCGGGACAGCTCGCCGCCGGAGGCGCCTCGGGCCAGCGGCAGCGCCGGCGCGTCCGGGTGCGGCTGGAGCAGGAACTCCACCTCATCCACGCCATCGGCAGTGGCCGCTCGCTCCACCCCGGCCACGGTCAGCACCGGCGCGCCGGCGACCGGCGCGCGCGGCCGCACCCGCACCTCCAGCCGCGCCGACGGCATCGCCAGCCCGGCCAGCTCGGCGGTCACGGCGGCGGCCAACCGCTCCGCGCCGGCCTCGCGCGCCGCCGACAGCTCGCCGGCCAGCCGCGCGGCCGCGGCGGCGGCGGCGTCGCGCTCGGCGGCCAACGCGGCCAGCGCCTCCTCCGACACGTCCAGGTCGGCCAGCCGCCGCGCCGCCGCGTCGCGCCAGGCGAGCACCCCCGCGATCTCCCCGACCGGCTCATCGGCGTACTTGCGGATCAGCCCGGTCAGCACCGCGCGCCGCTGCTCCACCGCGGCCAGCCGGGCCGGGTCGGCGTCGAGCCCATCGGCGTACTCGGCCAGCTCCGCGCCGACGTCGGCGCTCAGCGCCGCCAGCTCGTCGATCCGCCCGCCCAACGCCGCAAGCGCCGGGTCGGCATCGGCGTGCTGGGCCAGCGCCCGCCGGGCGGCGCCGAGCAGCGCGGCGACATCGGCGGCGTCCCCGGCCGGGTCGTCCGGATCGCCGAGCAGCGCGTCGTGCGCGAGCCGGGTGGCCAGGCGCAACGCGTCAGCGTGCGCGAGCCGGCCCGCCAACGCGGCCAACTCGCCGTCCTCACCAGGCAACGGGTCGGCGGCGTCGATCTCGGCCACGCCGTGGCGCAACAGGTCGGCCTCCCGGGCCAGCTCCCGGGCGCGGCTCGCCCGTTCGGCGAGCCGCGCCACCGCGCCGCGCCAACGGTCATGCGCGGCGGCGTAGGGAGCGACGTCCGCGCCGGCGAACCGGTCCAGCGCGGCGCGCTGCTCACCAGGGCGCGCCAGGCGCAACTGGTCGGCCTGGCCGTGCACCGCCACCAGGCGCTCGGCCAGCTCCCCCAGCACTCCGATCGGCGCCGGCGCGCCCCCGACATGCGCCCGGGATCGGCCATTGGCGCCGACCACCCGTCGCAACGACAACCCTCCGTCGGGGTCGAGCTCCCCGCCGGCGTCGGCCACCCGCGACCGGGCCGGCGAATCGGCGGCCAGCCGCAGCCGGCCGTCCACGGTGGCGCGCGCCGCCCCCGAGCGCACCGCCGCCGCGTCCGCGCGCCCACCGAACAGCAACAGCAGCCCGGTGACCACCATCGTCTTGCCGGCGCCCGTCTCCCCGGTGACCACGGTCAGCCCCGGGCCGAGCGGCAGCACCGCCTCGTCGATGACGCCGAGCCCACGGATCCGCAGTTCCTCAAGCATGCCCGCAGGCTAGCCGCTCGCGCCGACAGAAAGCTCGGCGCGGGCGAGCCGCGTCCTGATCCGCCGTCGCGCGCCGGTCCGCCGCGCCAGCCCAGCGCGCTTGGCGCCGTCCGCAGCCCGGTCCAGCGTCCGTCATCAGGCGTCCGCCAGGCACCTCGTCGTAAAGCGCCCCGTCCTCAGCCGTCCGTCAGACGCCCCGTCGAAAGGCGCCCCTCCTCAGGCGTCCGTCAGACGCCGCGTCGTCAGGCGGTGGCGTCGCGGTCCGACTCGCGGAAGCTGCGCACCGGCAACTGGAACTTGGTGACCAGCCGCTCGCCGAAACTCCACGTCGCCAACCGGGCGATCCGCACCGGCAGCGCCCCGCGCCGCACCCGCACCCGGGCCAGCGGCGGGATCTCCACCGAGCGCCGGCCATCGCAGCTGAGCACGCCCGGATGGTCCGGGCTGCGCAGCTCGACCTCCACCACGGACGCCGGCGCGACCACGATCGGGCGGGCGAACAGCGCGTGCGCGGCGTTGGGCACCACCAGCATCGCGTCCACCGTCGGCCACACGATCGGCCCGCCCGCCGAGTAGGCATAGGCGGTCGAGCCGGTGGGGGTGGCGCACAGCACCCCATCGCAGCCGAAGCGCAACAGCGGCCGGCCATCGACCGCGACCGCGATCTCCAGCATCCGTTCCCGCCGGCTCTTCTCCACCGACGCCTCGTTCAGCGCCCACTCGGCGGCCACCACCTGGCCGTCAGCGGTCACCGTGACGTCCACGGTGGTTCGTTCCTCGACGTCGTAGCGACCGTCGATCACCGCGTCGAGGGTCTCGGCGAGCGTGTCCGGGTCGGCCTCGGCCAGGAAGCCGACATGCCCGACGTTCACCCCGAGCATCGGCACCTGGGCGGGCCGGGCGTACTCGGCGGCGCGCAGGAACGTGCCGTCGCCGCCGAACACCACCACCAGCTCCGCGCCGTCGGCCGCCCGGAGGCCGTGCACCGGGGTCACGGCGTCCAGCTCGCAGGCCACGGCGTCGTCGGCCGGCATCCGCACCCGCACCCCGGCCGAGCTCAGTCGCTCCGCCACCACGGCGGCCAGCGCGCGCACATCCGCACGGTGGCCGTGCGTCACCATCAACACGGCGCGAGGACGCGCGCTCATCGCTCGCCGCTGCCTATGGGTTTCACTGCTCGCTCACGATCTTTTCTATCTCCGACGCGCCGACGGGAGCGGCGACGAGGCTCGCGCCACGACGCAACCACAGGAAGAATTCCACGTTGCCAGCGGGGCCCGGCAACGGGCTGCGCGCCACCCCCGCCACCGACCAGCCGAGCGCGCCGGCGAACTCGGCCACCGCCCGCACCGTCTGCGCGCGCAGCGCCGGATCGCGCACCACGCCGCCCCGGCCCAGCCGCTCCCGGCCCACCTCGAACTGCGGCTTGACCATCGGCACCAGATCCCCGTCCTCGGCGGTGCACGCGGTCAGCGCGGGCAGCACCACCCGCAGCGAGATGAATGACAGGTCGGCGACGGTCAGCTGCGCCGGCCCCCCGATCCGCTCCGGGGTGAGCGCGCGCACGTTGGTGCGGTCGAGCACCGTCACCCGCGGGTCGGTGCGCAGCGCCCAGGCCAGTTGCCCGTAGCCGACGTCGACGGCGACCACGCGTGCCGCGCCGCGCCGCAGCAGCACATCGGTGAAGCCGCCGGTGGACGCCCCGGCGTCCAGGCACCGCCGCCCAGCCACGGCGAGCCCAGCGAACTCGTCGAAGGCCCCGGCCAGCTTGCGCCCGCCCCGCGAGGCGTACTCCGGCTCGTCCCCGACGCTCCGCAGCCGGATCGGGGCGTCCGGGGCGACGGCGGTGGCCGCTTTGCTGGCGATGATCCCGCCCACCTCGACCCGGCCGGCGCTGATCGCCTCGACCGCCTGGTCGCGGGATCGGGCCAGGCCGCGCCGCACCAGCTCGGCGTCCAGGCGTTGTCGCGCGGGGGCCACTTAGCGACGCGCCCCCGGTCGATGCTTGGCCCAGCCCG
>WQZC01000184.1 GCA_009780925.1 Actinomycetes bacterium
CGCCGGCAGCGACGCCCGCCCCCGCATGATCACACCCGGGTCGTTGGCGATGCGGGTGAGCAGCTCCCGGTAGATCCCGGCCATCGCGGCGGTGCACGCGGCGCTGCGCCGATCCAGCGCGGCCAGCAACCGAAGCCCCTGGTCGTACCAGCCGGCGGCGCGCGCCGCCTCGAATCTGATCAGCTCGGCGAGCCGGCCGTCCTGCGGGTCCAGCTGACCGTCCGGCGCCAGGCGCAGCGTCACCCCGAACAGGTCAAGATCGCGCTGGGGCAGGTAGACCCGGCCGTTGCCCAGATCCTCGCGGACGTCACGCAGGATGTTGGTCAACTGCAACGCCACACCCAACGCGTCGGCGAGCTCGGAGCGTTCCGCCGCCCGCCGCGCCGGTCCCGGCGCGGTTGGGCCACGCCCTGCCACCGAGCCACCGGCGCCACCCGCGCGCCCGGCCCCACCCGGGTCGAACACTCCGAGCGAGAGCCGCCCGACTGACCCGGCCACACACCGGCAGTAGCCGACCAGCTCGTCCAGCCGCTCGTAGCGGCGGCCGGTGACGTCCATCTCGCAGCCGTCGACCAGCTCGCCGAACGCGGCCAGCGGGATCGGCAGTCGACGCGCCGCGTCGGCCAGCGCCAGCAGCACCGGATCGTCGCGGTGGGCGTCGGGGTCGTCCGCCGCCGCCCGGGCCTGGACGAGCAGCCGCAGCTTCTCGGCGGCGGGCAACTCGCCGTCACCAATGTCATCGATGCGCCGGGCGAAGGCGTACACCGCTGACAGCGCGCGGCGCTTGACCGGTGGCAGCAGGCGGATGCCCCAGTAGAAATTGCGCGCCTGCTCCCGGGTTATGCGTTCGCACTCGCGATATGCCGCCGTCACATCCATGGTGGCCGAGTTCCCGGCGCCGGCCGCGCGTTCGTTGTGCACCATCATCAGATCCCGGCGAGCAGCTTAACGGCGTGCCAGGCCAGCCGCGACTTGGCCGGGCCGATGGGCCGGGCCAACACGTCATAGTCCGCGTCCGCCAGGGCGTCGGCGGTGGCGAGCCCGCCGGCCACATAGCCGGCGACCGCGACCCGCGCCCAGCCCCGCAGCCCGCGCACCAATCCCGCGCCCGGCGCCAACAATCGCCGCGCCCGCACCACCTGGACGGCCACCGCGTCGCGCACCGCCGCGCTCGTCGCGCGCGCGAGAAGCGCCGGCGCGATGGCGTCGCGCTCGTCCGGCACCGGGTCGCGCGGCGCACCGACTGGGTCGCGACGACCGCCGCCGGGCCGCGCCAGCGCGGTCAGATCGGCCTGGGGCAGGTAGACCCGCCCGGCGCGGGCGTCCTCGCCCACGTCCTGGCAGTGCTCAAGCACCTGCAGGCCGGAACAGATCGCGTCGGAGCGGGCGATGTTGCCCGGGCTCGCCTGGCCGGCCACGTGCAGCACCACCCGGCCCACCGGGTTCGCGGACAGCTGGCAGTAGCCGAGCAGGTCTTCGAAGTTTTGGTATCTGGTCACAGTTTGGTCCACCCGGTTCGCCTCGATCAGGTCCAGCAGGCAGCCGACGGGCACGCCGCGCTCGGCGATGAGCGGGCGCAGTCTCGCGATCACCGGCAGGGTGGCCGCGCCCGGCGCGCCACTGCCACCTCGGGCGCCGCCCGCCCCGTCGGAATCGAGGGCGCCGCTCACTCCGGCGGGATCGCGGGCGCCGCCCGCCCCGGCGGGATCGAGGCCCCGCACCTGGGCCGCGATCAGTTCGAGCAGCGCCAATCGGTCCCCGGGGGCCTCGTCGCCGACGTCGTCCACGAACCGGGCGTAGGCGTAGAAACGCTCCAGCAGCTCGCGCGGCCGCGCGGGGAGCACCCGGAGGGCCACCGGGAAGTTCTCCGCGCCAGCCTGCCCAGCGGCGGCGGCAGCGACCTGCGCGAGAATTGACCACGCGTCCCCGAGCGCACCTTGATCGCCCACGATCCCTCCCGGGCACCTGGCCCCATCAAGGGCACTGGAACGGACGCGCACCGCGACCGCGGATGGCACGAGCAACGCGCATGACAGCAAGCACTGATTATATTGCGGGGGTCGGGCGCCGACTGCCGCGCCAGCGTCACCTCAGGAAGGCTTACCAAGTGGGCACAGCGGAACAGTTCGATCTGCGGGCGCTGATCGACCAGCAGGGCGCGCAGCGCTACCAGTTGCAGAGCAAGTACGTCAACCCGCAACTGCAGCGGATGCTGCACGCGATCGGCTTCGACAAGATCTACACCCACGCCGAGGGGCCATACCTGTATGACCAGGACGGCGCCGACTACCTGGACATGCTCGCCGGGTTCGGGGTGTTCTCCCTCGGCCGGCACCATCCGGCGATCCGGCAGGCGCTGCATGACGTGCTCGACCTCGGGCTGGCCGATCTCACCCAGTTCGACGCGCCGCCGCTGGCCGGGATCCTGGCGCAACGGCTGCTGGCCAAAGTGCCGCACCTGGACCGGGTGTACTTCGGCAACTCCGGCACCGAGGCGGTCGAGACGGCGCTCAAGTTCGCCCGATTCGCGACCGGCAAGCCGCGGATCCTCTACTGCCGGCACGCCTTCCACGGCCTGACCACCGGATCGCTGTCGGTCAATGGGGAGGCCGACTTCCGTCGCGGCTTCGACCCGCTGCTGCCCGATTCGGGAATACCGTTCGGCAACCTTGCCGCGCTGCAGCGGGAGCTGCGGCGTGGCGATGTGGCTGGGTTGATCGTGGAGCCGATCCAGGGCAAGGGCGTGGCAGTGGCCCCGCCCGGGTTCCTGGCCGGCGCGGCCGAGTTGCTGCACGAACACAAGGCGCTGCTCATCGCCGACGAGGTGCAGTGCGGAGTCGGCCGCACCGGAGACTTCTTCGCGTTTGAGCATGACCAGGCCAAACCGGACATCGTCACCGCCGCCAAGGCGCTGTCCGGCGGCTACGTCCCGGTTGGGGCGACGATGGGTCCGGACTGGGTGTTCAAGAAGGTCTTCTCTTCAATGGACCGCGTGCTCGTGCACGACTCGACATTCGGCTCGAACGCGCAGGCGATGGCCGTGGGGCTGGCCACCCTGCACACCTTCGAGCGGGAGGGCACCGTCGCCAACGCCCGCGCGATCGGGGACCTGCTGCGCACCCGGCTGGCCGACCTGGTCGATCGGTACGAGCTGCTCGCTGACGTGCGCGGGCGCGGGTTGATGATCGGCATCGAGTTCGGCCGCCCCTCCTCGTGGAAGCTGCGCGGCCCATGGACGGCCTTGCAGGCCGCGCGCAAAGGATTGTTCGCCCAGACCGTCGTGCACGCGCTGTTCCACCGCCACCGCATCCTCACCCAGGTCTCCGGCGACCACCTGGAAGTGATCAAACTGATCCCGCCGCTGAACATCGGCGAACGGGAAGTGGATCGGTTCGTCGGCGCGTTCACCGAGGTGATGGACGACGCGCACCGCGGCAGCGGACTGATGTGGGAGTTCGGCAAGAGCATGCTCAGCCAGGTTCGCGCGCGCTGAGCCAGCGCCATCCGGGCCACCCGGCGCGAACCATCGCGCTCCGGGAGTTGAGCGCCTCGTCCCACGCCAAAAAGTGATCCGCGTGGCACCCGGGGAGGGGGGCTCCCGGGTGCCACGCGGAAGTCGCGCGGCCCGCGCGCCTACTGGCGCGCGCTCCGCCGGCGAGTGATCAGCAAGCCGAACGCGCCCGCGAGCATCAGCCCGATCGCGCCCAGCATCACCGCCGTCGTGTTGCCACCGGCCGGCGCGTTGCCCCCGAGACCGGTGTTGATCATTGCTCCGCCACCGGTGTTGATCTGTGCTTGACCGCCAACGGTCAGCACCGACTTCGAGGTGTTGGTGTTGGGCTTGGGCACATTCGCCCCGGGCTGCCCCGGCACCTTGCCGGACGCGCTCGCCAAGTTCTCCAACTTGCCCGCCTTGACGTCGGCCGCTGTGGCCGTGTACGTGGCGGTGCAGGTCAGGTGCTTGCCCGGCGTCAACGTCCGATTCGTCGGACAAGCCAACGGCGAGAGCTTGCCGGACCCGCTGAAGCTCCCCTCAACCGGCGTCACGTCAGTCAACGTGACGTTGCCGGTGCTGGTCACCGTGAAGGTGTAGGTGATCTTCTGGCCGAGCACGAACGTCTTGGCGTCGGCCGTCTTGATAACCATGAGTGCGGGGTGCTGCTCTGCTGGGGTGTCGACGTCCGACGGATCGGAGGTAGTCGGCACGTCATCGGGCGAGCCGCCCGGCGGAGTGCCCTCCACCGTCGCGGAGTTGGTCAGCCGTCCGGCGTTCACATCGTCTTGCGTGGCGATGTAGGTGGCCGTGCAGGTTTCCGACTCGCCGGCCGCCAACGACGTCTTCGGGCAGCTCACCGGCGACAACGTGCCGGTCCCGCTGAACGAGCTGTCGTGAACCACGATGTTGTCCAGCGTCACGTTGCCGGTGTTGGTCACCCGGAACGAGTACGTGATCTTCTGCCCTACGACGAACGAGGTCGCGTCCGAGGTCTTCGCGACCGAGAGCCCCGCCGATGGCGGAACATCCACGACCACCTGCGACGGCGGCGAGTCCACCGGCACGTCAGTGCCGGGCGGGGTCCCGTGCGCCACCGCGGTGTCCCCCACGCCGCCCGCGTCCACATCGGCCTGCGTCAACGTGTACGTCGCGGTGCAGGTCACCTGGCCGCCTGGCGTGAGCACGACCAGCGGCTGCTGACAGTCGATCGGACCGTCCAGCGGGCCCGCCGGCGCGGCCTGCACATCGGTGACGGACACGTCGGTCAGGGTCACGTTGCCGGTGTTGGTCACCAGGAAGCTGAACGTGATCACGTCGCCGACGTTCTGTGCGGTGTCCGGGCTCGCCGACTTCACCAGGGTCAGACCAGGCTCGTGCACCTCGGTCACGTCCGCGGAACCAGGCGGCGACTCGTCGTCGCCCGCCGGGCTGGTGCCCGTCGCGGTCGCCACGTTGTGAATCGTCTCGCCCCGGTCGATATCGGTCTGGGTGACCTCGTAGGTCGCGGTGCAGTCCACCGAGTCCCCCGGGGCCAGCGAGCCCGCCTCGGCCGGGCAAGTCACCGGCGACAGCGTGCCGCTGCCGGTGAACGTGCCCTCGTCGATGTCGATCCCGTGCTCGGTCACGTTCCCGGTGTTGGTCACCCGGAAGGTATAGGTCACGACCTGGCCAGCGGCTGTCACCGTGGTCGGCGACGCGGACTTGACCATCGCCAGCGACGGGTTCTGATCCGACGGGATATCAACCTCGCCCGACGGATCCGACTCGGCCGGATCCCCGCCACCAGGCGGATCACCCTGCGCC
>WQZC01000185.1 GCA_009780925.1 Actinomycetes bacterium
ACCTTGACCTTTACCACTTCCTCCAGTTGGCGCAGCTGGCCCGGCGCCAGCTCACCGTCGCAGATCACCGTGTCCGCGCCGTGCGCGTCGACGATGTCGCGCAGCTCGAGCGCTTTGCCCGAGCCCAGGTAGGTCGCCGGGTCGGGCCGGTCCCGGCGTTGGATCACCCCGTCCAGCACCTGCGAGCCGGCGGTCTCAGCGAGCCGGGCCAGTTCGACCAGGGAGTTCTCCGCGTCGGTGATCGTGCCGGTGGTCCACACCCCGGCGAGCACGACGCGTTCCAGGCGCAGCTGGCGGTACTCAACTTCGGTGACGTCCAGCAGCTCGGTGGACAGGCCGGCCACCCGCCGCAGCGCCTGGCGGTCCTGGAGTTCTAGTTCGCCAGTCGAGGCGGCCGAGGCGGTCCGGGCGGTCGACACGTCGGCGCGGCGGTGCTTGGTCTCGGTCATGATGGGTCCATATTGGCACGCGGGCCGTCACTTCAGCGAGGCAATTATTCGGCCCGCCGGTCGGTTGGCGACTGCGTCGAGCCGTCGGCGACGGCAGTGGTCGGCCCGCAGCTGCGCCGGCCAGCCCGCGGCTCCGGCGGCCAGCCCGCTTTTGCGGAGGTCAGGCCGTGACTGCGGCGGCCAGCCCGTGACTGCGGCGGTCAGCCCGTGACTGCGGCGAGCCAGGCGTCGTCGAGGTCCAGCTCGGCGACGATGACGGCGGGGCCGGTCAACGTCACCGTGCCGTCGTCGCGCCAGCGCACCTGGCAGCTGCCGCCGGGCACATCCACCCGCCAGGGCGCGCCGTCGCCGTCGCCACCGCCCGAGCCGGTGACCGCGACCACCGCGGCGCAGATCCCGGTGCCGCAGGAGCGGGTCTCGCCGACGCCGCGCTCATGCACCCGCATCACCAGATGCCGCTCGCCGACGCGGGCCACGAACTCGACGTTCTGCCCCTCCGGCAGCGCGGGCTCAACGGTCGGCGCGCGGGCCAAGTCCAACGCGTCGAGTGCCGCGCGGTCTGCCAGCGCGACCACGACGTGTGGATTCGGCATCAGCAGCGCGGTGGCTGCGGCCCCATTGGTCATTGGCGGCGCGGTGGCGGGTGCCAGGGTGACCGGCGGCGGCGCAGTGGCCGGTGCCCGGCAGACTCCCGACGCCCCTCCGGCCCCCGACCGCACAGTGACCGTCGGCCGCGCGTCGAGGAACACCGGGACGCCCATCTCGACGGTTATGGCGCCGTCGCCGCCGACCGTCGTCCGCCGCGTCCCACCGCGCGTGGCCACATCCACCACCCCATCGGCCAGCCCGGCGCGGTGCAGGTAGCGCACGAACACCCGCACCCCGTTGCCACACATCTCGGCCAACGACCCGTCGGCATTGCGGTAGTCCATGAAGAATGGGGCGTTCTGCCCGGCCGCCTCCGGCGCGTGCTCGCTGGCCACGACGCGCAGCACCCCGTCCGCGCCGATCCCGGCGCGTCGGTCGCATAGCGCGCGAGTCAGCTCGGGGGTGAGCCCGATCCGCCCGTCCAGGTCGGGCAGCAGCACGAAGTCGTTCTCCGTTCCATGGCCTTTGAGCACCCGCACGGCTCCAGTGTCCCGCATTCCCACGGCGACGGCGCGCCAGCGCGGCAGACCTCACCTACGTGGTGGCCGCGCGCGCGGCGACCCGCGCCACATTGTTCAGCGACACCGACAGGTCACGCGTCGCCTCCGGCGTCCCCAACCGCTCCGCCAACTCACGCGCCAGGCCCAGCGACTCCCCGTACCCGTCCCCCGCCGCCGCCCAATCCCCACGCGCCTCGGCGACCCGCGCCACATTGTTCAGCGACACCGACAGGTCACGCGTCGCCTCCGGCGTCCCCAACCGCTCCGCCAACTCACGGGACGCGGCAAGCTGCGCGTCCGCAAGCTCGGTTGCGACGTCGAGCACCCCCGACCGCAGGGCCACATCAATCGCCGGCCGCAACACCGAAATCCGTTTACGTGACGGGATCTTGGCAGCGTCAACCAGCATGCCCTCCCGAAGCGACAACGCAACCATCACCGCGTCCTGGTCCAGAGCCGCCAGTTCGGCCTCCGCCAGCTCGGCGATCAAGCGAACAAATGATCCTGCCTCAGACTTTTGTCGCGCGCCTGTCGCCAGTTTCCGGGCCTTGGTCAGATCCGAGGCACAGAGCATGGCAGCGCGCTCGAGCTCTCGAAGCACTCTGGTCGAGCCGGGCGTTCGCAGTTCGGCCGGCACCACCATCGCCGGAAACACCACACCAGCCAGCGCGACATCTCCCTCCGTCTCGGAATCGAAACTGGAAACCGATCCTGACGGTTCGGCTGACGGGTCAACATCGACTGCGAATGAACGCACCGACCACAGGTCGGCGGCTTTGAGCGCCGCCTCGACGCGGACCGCCGTCGGTCCCACAACGATCACTGCCCCGGACCCATGCGCCGCCAAGCGGGCGCGCAGCTCATTCAGCGCAGCAAGGATGCGATATCGAGTCACCTCATCCGCGAACGACAATTCAATAATCAGCACACCGGGCGCAGGGAGAATCTCCGACAATATCGAAGGTTCATCAGAGTGACTTTGACGAAATGGTAGGCGCGCGTGATCCGCGTAGAGCGCCAACCGCGCAGTCAGGTCACGGAGCAGATCGGCCCGTTGTGAAGTGACAAATACGAGTGACGGATAACCGCGAGTCCAATCCAGATGCTGGCGCAGCCGCGCCCACGCGTCATTAAGCGCCATCGACGCTATCATCAGTCACCGAGTAACGGTCTCAGCAGCGGATGAACCCCGTACCAAGCTTGTTTGCTGTTCGGATACTTTAGGATGGCCCCACGGGCCATGAGGTCCATCGCGTCCGACCATTGATCCTTGCGGGGTATCAAAGTGTTACCCTGCGCAACGCCGCGAAGAATCGCGATCTTCTCTTGTGAGAGTGTGCCCTCGTAATCATTTCGAATGATCATTTCAGCGCGATCGACCTCAACCGCCGAGGCGGGCAGGTGTTGGCTGGTCTGAATCAGCTGTCCAGTGAGCCGCAACAGGTCACGGAACAGACCGCCCGACTGCATGATAAGCCGATCAAGAAACGGCCCGGTGAGCCGTTCCAGGTCTCCCCCCGGGGCTCGCCGCTCAAGCACCTCACGCATCGCCGCCAGACCAGCATCGCATGGCGTCCCGTCGGGATAGGCGACTTTCACATTGAACACATCGTGCCGAGGCCCGAGATCTGACTGAACGTAGACCGGAACAGTGTAGATCACATGCATTCCGGGCAGGATCAACTCCTCGGCGAACTCAGTGAACGCGCGTTCAACCGATTCCCGGACCGTCTCGAACATTTCCGACCGTCCCCGAAAATGATCAATAGAATCAACAATGTATACAGGGGTCTGGTCCGTGCTCAGTTTGTCAGCGCTCAGTCGAACGCTCGCATTCTTGAAGAATGCGTGCAGTTCCTCTCGAAACGTGCGCCGATTAGACGACACCGCATCGGAAATCCGTCTTGCGAGCGTCTGGTCGCTCCGCAGCGACACTTTCAGTTCGGCAGATAGATTGACTGCGTTGACGTTGAACGTCGGCTCGATGTTTATGCGCCCCAGTAAGTGGACGAACTGTTTCACAAGACTGGTTCGCGTCGAGGGTTCCATGCCATCACCGGACACAAATCCGGCGGCCAACATTATTGGGAAAGCGCCCTGATCAAGCGGAATCTCCGTGTTGAGGAAATCTTCAATGTCCATGTACACGGCAGGTCGGCCGCTATCGCGCACAAGGCCGATCAAGCGAAGGAGCTCAGAAGTCTTCCCGGACCCACGGAAGCCCGACACCAAATGCACCGACTGCCCTGCGGAGAAATCGATTGCGTTAAATAGCTCGCGCACAAAGTCGAGTGGCGCGAGTTCCGGCCGGTCGTAGATCGGTACATAGTAACGACTCTGCCGGTCGTCGAGCGCCTGTCGCTGGTCAACAGCTGGGTAGAACTTCCGTCGATATGTGCGGTCGTCAGCCTCGCTCATGGTCCATCATTCTACTGTCCGGAACGCCGCATCGGAAGCCGCGAGGCGAGCGACGACCCGGCCGAGCAGATCCGGCGCCGCGCCGTCGAACCAACGCACCCGCGGGTCGCGCCGGAACCAGGACCGCTGCCGGCGCACGAACCGGCGGGTGGCGCGCGCCGTCGCCTCGATGGCGTCGTCGAGATCGCCGATGAGCGTCCCGCTGTCATCCAACACGGCGAGCAGCTGCGCGTAGCCGAGCGCTTTGCCCGCCGTCGGGCTCGCCCGCAACCCGAGCGGCAGCAGCGCGCGCACCTCGTCCAGGAAGCCGTCGCGCACCATACGGCGCACTCGCAGGTCCACCCGCTCATCCAGATCGGCGCGGTCCAGCCCGACCTGAACGCAGGGGTAGATCGACTCGAAGGCCGGCATGGTGGCGATGAACGGCCGACCAGTCAGCTCGATCACCTCCAGGGCGCGCACGATCCGCCGTCCATTGCTGGGCAGGATCGTCGCCGCGGCGGCGGCGTCGAGCCCCGCCAAACGGGCGTGCAGGGCCGGCGCCCCGAGCCGGTCCAGTTCGTCATACAGCCGGGCGCGAATCGGCGGGGACTCGCCGGGGAACTCCAGCCGGTCCAGCGCGCCGCGCAGGTACAGGCCAGAGCCGCCCACCAGGATGGGCACCGCGCCGCGCGCGCGAACTTGGGCGATCGTCGCTCGAGCGAGCCGCTGGTACTCGGCGACGGCGGCCGACTTGCTGATCGGCCAGACGTCGAGCAGGTGGTGGGCGACACCGCCGCGCTCGGCGCGCGGCAGCTTGGCGGTGCCGATGTCCATGCCGGCGTACAGCTGCATCGAATCGGCGTTGATGATCTCAGCGCCCGGACCGCGTGCGGCCAGACGCTGGGCGAGCGTCACGGCCAGCTCCGACTTGCCGGTCGCGGTCGGACCGACCACCGCGATCACCGGCGGTGTCGCTGGCTCAGCCATCGCTAATCAACTCCAGAAGGAAAGCCCAGCGCACGCCGCAGTGGGCGCTGGGAACACGCGACACCGGCCATCACAATCACACGCTAGTGGTCCTGGTTGGGGCATCGGCCGGAAGCGTTCCCACCCGATCGTGTCTAATTCAGTGTTATGAGCGGGCACCGGCGGCGAGCATCGCAGCGAGCGGACGCGAGCAAGGAGCGCAGCAGCCGGCGCGCGCGGGAGGCACAGCTATGAGCGGGCACCGGCGGC
>WQZC01000186.1 GCA_009780925.1 Actinomycetes bacterium
CCACGGCGCGTTCACCGGGGACCCGAACGGTGAGTGCACCACCAGCCGCCAGTCGCCCAACTCGTCGCGGAACCGCTCGACCAGCACGGTGCGGTCGTCGGGCAGGTGACCGGTCGCCTCCCGCTGCGCGTCCAGGTAGGCCAGCAGGTTGCCGGCGCCCCACTCGTCCAACCCGGCCGCCCGGGCGCGCGCCGCCGCCTGCTCCCGGGCCCGGGCCGCCGCCGGCCCCGGCCCCCGGTCCGCGTCGCCGACCTCGCGCAGGAACCCTCCGAGCGCGCGGCCCAGCTCGACTGGCCGCCCCGCGGTGTCGCCCTTCCAGAAGGGCATCCGCCCGGCCTCGCCCGGCGCTGGGGCCACCAGCACCCGGTCATGGGTGATGTCGGTGATGCGCCAGGACGACGAGCCGAGCAGGAACACGTCGCCCACCCGCGACTCGTACACCATCTCCTCGTCCAGCTCGCCGACGCGGCGGCCCGGGCCGTCGGCGCCGGCGAGGAACACCCCGTACAGACCGCGGTCGGGGATGGTGCCGCCGGCGGTGACCGCCAGCCGCTGCGCCCCGCCGCGCGCGGTCAGCTGGCCGCTGGCGCGGTCCCACACCAGGCGGGGGCGCAGCTCGGCGAAGGCGTCGGCGGGGTACCGGCCGGACAGCATGTCCAGCGTCGCGCGCAGCGCCGAGTCCGGCAGTTCCGCGAAGGGGGCGGCCCGCCGCACCAGCGCGGCCACCCCGTCCACCGTGTGCGGGTCCATCGCGACCATGGCGACGATCTGCTGGGCCAGCACATCCAACGGGTTGCGCGGGTAGCGCATCGCCTCGATCAGGCCGTCGCGCATCCGCTCGGCGACCACCGCGCACTCCACCAAATCCCCCCGGTGCATCGGGAAGATCACTCCCTCGGAGACGGCCCCCACCTGGTGGCCGGCCCGGCCCACGCGCTGCAGCCCGGACGCCACCGACGGCGGCGCGCCGACCTGGACCACTAGGTCCACCGCGCCCATGTCGATGCCCAGCTCCAGCGACGAGGTGGCCACCACGGCCGGCAGGCGCCCTGCCTTGAGGTCCTCCTCGACGACGGCGCGCTGCTCGCGGGACATCGAGCCGTGGTGCGCCCGGGCCACCACCGTGTCGCCCTCGGCGCCGCGCGCCCGGGCGGTGGTGCCATGGCCTTCGAAGTGCCGCGACTCGGCGGCGCCGCGTCGGGCGAAGCGGTCCGCGTCATGCGCGGCGGGTCGCGCCGCGGCCAGCTCGTTGAGGCGGGCGGTGAGCCGTTCGGCGACCCGGCGGGAGTTGGCGAACACGATCGTCGAGCGGTGGGCGCGGATCAGTTCCAACAGCCGCTGTTCCACGTGCGGCCAGATCGACGCCCGGCGCGGGACGTCCCAGTCGACGCGGTCAGCTGCCGGTCGTTCCGGGTCGGTCGCCGGTCGGCCCGGATCGGTCGCCGGTCGTTCCGGATCAGGCACCGGTCGGCCCGGGTCTGCTGCCGTGTGCCCCGGGTCGGTCATGTCTTCCACTGGGACGACGACCCGCAACCCGATGGGTTTCGCCGCCGGCGGCTGGACCACGGTGACGGCGCGCCCACCGGCCAGGAAACCGGCCACCTCGGCGACTGGTCGGACCGTCGCGGACAGCCCGATCCGTTGCGCTGGCGCTCGCAGCAGGGCGTCCAGTCGTTCCAGCGAGACGGCCAGGTGCGCGCCGCGTTTGGTCGCGCAAACCGAGTGCACCTCGTCGACGATCACCGTGTCGACGCCCCGCAACGCCTCCCGCGCGGCCGAGGTGAGCAGCAGGAACAGCGACTCCGGCGTGGTGATCAAGATGTCGGAGGGGGCGCGGGCGAACCGGCGCCGCTCCTCGGGCGGGGTGTCGCCGCTGCGCATCGCCACCGTCACCTCGGGAACCGGCAGCCCGGCTCGCGCGGCGGCGCGGCGGATGCCGGCCAGCGGCGCGCGCAGGTTGCGCTCGACATCGACGGCAAGCGCCTTGAGCGGGCTGACGTAAACCACCCGGCAGCGCCGTGACGGGTCGGTCGGCGGGGGCTCGGACCCCAACCGGTCGAGCGCGGAGAGGAACGCGGCCAGGGTCTTGCCGGACCCGGTGGGCGCCACCACCAGGGTGTGCTCGCCGCGCCCGATCGCCGCCCACGCCTCGGTCTGGGCCGTCGTCGGTGCGGGGAACGCGCCATCGAACCAGGCTTGGACGGCGGCGGAGAACTGCGGCACGCCACCAGTGTGGGCCACCCGGCGGGCGGCGCTGCCAGCGCGACCAGCGCGACCCGGCCACCCCGGGGCTGTCTCGCGCGCGTGCCGCGGCGTCAGCCGCGCGCGTCGGTTCTCGGCAGCGCGCGCCACCAGGAGCGAAGGTCAGCCTTGGTCGCGTCGTCGAGCGCCTTGACCCGAACGCCGCGCACCGCCGCCTCCAGCGCCAGCAACAGGTTCAGGCACGCCCCGGGGTCGCGCTCGTCCCGGATGCGCTCGAACGCCTCGCGCGCCCCGACCGCGCGCAGCCGCTCGGCGTCAGCGATGCCGACCGCGATCAATTGCTCCGCCGACACCGGCCCGATCTCCGGCAGCTCGATCAACGCGGTCACCTGGTCATTGTGCGCGCTGGGCCGGCCCGAGGCGCCGGAACGGTCCCGGACCCGGCCGGTCACGGACGCCCGGTGGTCACGGACGCCCGGTGGTCACGGACGCCCGGTGGTCGCGGACGCCCGGTGGTCGCGGACGCCGTGATCGGTCCCACCAGTGCCTGACAGGATGACTGACGTGCCACCGACCCCGTTGCCGACCCCGGCGTTCGCCACCGATCCGGCCACTGCCAGTTACTACGACCGACGCGCCGCCGAGTACGACGACTGGTACACCGGCGCGGGTCTGTTCGCGGATCAGGACCGGCCCGGCTGGCACGCCGAGGTGGCACGGGTGGTCGAGCTGGTCGGCGCGCTCGCGCCGATGCGGACGTTGGACGTGGCGTGCGGCACCGGATTCCTGACCCAGCGCCTGCGCGGCTACGTGGTCGGGATCGACCAGAGCCCGGCGATGGTGGCCATCGCGCAACACCGGCTGCCCGCCGGACTGGCGATCACCGGCGACGCGCTCGCGCTGCCGGTGGCCGATGGGGCGTTCGACCGGGTGCTTACCGGCAGCTTCTACGGCCACCTGCCCGACCGCGAGCGGGCCGCGTTCCTCGCCGAGGCCCGGCGGGTGGCGGGCGAACTGGTGGTGATCGACGCCGCTCAGCGACCGGGCGTCGAACCGGAGCAATGGCAGGAACGAGTGCTCAATGACGGCTCGCGCCACCGCGTGTACAAGCGGTACTTCACCGTCGGCCAGCTGGCCGATGAGCTGGGCGGCGAGCCGTTGTTCGACGGCTTCTGGTTCGTCGCCGCCAGGGTGTCCTGGCCGGGGCGGGCCGGTGACACGGTCGGACTGCTCGCCTGAGCCGTCAGGATTGCGGATGGGGTGATCCGCGCGCCGGCCGCTTGCGCGACCTCACTCGGCGTGAATCCCGAATCGGTGCAGCTCGGCCCCTGAGACGCTGATCCGCACCGTCGCGCCACTGGTTTGCTCAACGGCGTCGAAGGCGTATTCGTCCGGGCGGTGGCCCGCGTCGGTGAGCGAGCCGGGCGCGACGCGCAGCCGCAACGCGTTGGCCGCGCCGTGGAATAGCGTCACCGTGCCGTCGTCGCCCGGCAGCGGGTCGACGGTGCTGTCTTTTCGGCGCCACCGGCGGCTCTCGCCGGGGAGTTCGCCGGCGCGCACGCGCACCCCGCAATCGAAGACGTCGGGGTGCCTTTTCGTTTTCGCCAAGAGCCGATCCAATAGCGATCCCTCGGACGGGCGAAACGAGTTGGCCACCCGGGGATGCTACCGCCCGGGCGGCCGGCGTCTCCTCAATCTCGCTCACCCGGCTGGCATTGAGCTGGCGTCGGCGGTACGGTGCCGGCGTCGCCTGTCTCGCGATGGCGTCGGTGGTCTCGCGCGGGCATCGGGCGCTGGGTTGCCGGCCTGGGCGCTGGATCTCGTCGCGCGGGGCGGGAGGGCCGGCGGGGAGCGCTCGGGTACAGTTCGCACCGCGAAGGGGAGTAGCTCCGCGATACCGGTGGGTCGACATCCCGGAACTGGCGGTCAGGCGACTGCGGTTCCCGCCGACCGGGTCCGCTTTTTCGGCGGATGGGCGAGACCTTCGACCGATGTCGATGACGGATTCGTCTCGGCGGGGTCGAGGTGTGCCGCCTGGCGGACGCGGTCTCGAAGCTCGCCGGGGCGGGGAAGGCGGGCCGAGGCCTTGCTGCACTTCGTATGGCTGCTGGGCTGCGCGGCGGCGATCTACCTGTCCTGTGAGTGGTTCGTCAACGCCGTGGAGTGGCTCGGCCGGCGCATGAACGTCGGCAAGATGGCCGTCGGCACCATCCTGGCCGCGTTCGGGACGGCGCTTCCCGAGTCTGTGGTGACCCTGGTCGCGGTCGCCACCGGTGGAACCGAGGACGCCAAAGACATCGGCGTCGGGGCCGCGCTCGGCGGCCCGCTCGCGCTCGCCACGCTCGCCTACGGCGTCACCGGGCTGATGCTGGTGTTCGCGCGGCGCTCGGCCGGCGGCGCCACGCAGGGAGACGGTGGCGTGGCGGGGCGCGCGCTCGGCACCGAGGCGCAGACCCGGCGGCTGGCCACCGACCAGCAGTGGTTCCTGCCGATCTTCATCGTCAAGGTCGCGCTCGGCCTGGTCGCGTTCGCCTTCAAGCCGGTGTTGGGCGTGCTGTTCTTCGCCGCGTATGTCGTCTACTTCTGGCACCAGCTCAAGCGATCGCGCGGCCAGGACGAGGAAGACGAGGAGTTGGAGCCGCTCAAGTTTCAGCCCAGGTCCGCCGCCCCCGCGACCTGGGCGGTCGTCGCGCAGACCGTCGTCGCCCTCGCGGTGATCTTCTTCGCCTCGCAATGGTTCGTGCGTCAGCTCGACGCCATCGGCCCGATGATCGGGCTGTCCAGCTCGGTGACGGCGCTGCTGCTCGCCCCGGTGGCCACTGAGCTGCCCGAGACCATGAACGCGATCATCTGGGTGCGCCAGGGCAAAACCCAACTAGCGCTGGCCAACATCTCCGGCTCGATGATGATCCAGGCCACCGTCCCGTCCGGTCTCGGGCTGCTGTTCACCAGGTGGCGTCTCAACGGCGCGCTGATCTGGTCCGGGGCGATCACGATGTGCGCGATCGGCTACCTGCTGGCGCTGA
>WQZC01000187.1 GCA_009780925.1 Actinomycetes bacterium
CGGTCTACGCGGATGGGACTGACGCGGCGCCGGATGGAAACTGTTCGACGGCGCTGGTCACCGCGGAGCAGGCTCCGGCCTTGCTGCTGCGCAAGACCGCGTCGGCGGCCTCGGCCGATCCGGGGGGCACGGTGACCTACACGGTGACGGCGACCAACACTGGGACGGCGGCGTTCCCGGCGGGGTCGCCGGCGTCGTTCGACGATGACTTGTCTGACGTGTTGGCGCACGCGGTGTATGGCGCGGACGCGGCGGTCAGCTGCGTGTCTGGGTCCTGCGGGACGGTGTCCTATGCCGCGCCGGTGCTGTCGTGGTCGGGGCCGTTGGCGGTGGGCGCGTCGGTGACGGTGACCTACACCGTGACGGTGAACACGTCGATCCCGGTCGGCGGGGTGAGCTTGGTGAACACGGTGGTCTCGGAGGTGCCGGACAACAACTGCCTGGAGGGCTCCGGGGACCCGGATTGCACGGTGGATGTCGAGGTGGAGCAGTCGGCGGTGACGGTGTACATCGCCAAGGTGGGCGCGGATTCGGCCGCGTTGGCGGGGTCGGCGTGGCAGATCCTCGACGATGACGCTGGCTCACCGGGCGCGCCAGACGCTTCGGTGACGGTCAGCGCGGTGGCGGGCCAGGACGGGGTGTTCGAGGTCTCCGGGCTGACGGCCGGGTGGTGGTGGTTGACCGAGACCAAGGCGCCGGCTGGCTACAACTTGCTCGCCGAACCGGTGCGGTTCCGTGTGGATTCCGCTGGGGCGGTGACGCTGGGGGCGGGCGCATCGGGGAACGTTACCGCCGCTGCGGCGCCTGGCGGTGGGCCGCTGGCGCCGTGGTGGGTGATCACGGTCAAGGATGTCCGGCTGCCTGGGTTGCCGTACGCCGGTGGCGATGGGGCCGGGCGGGTCCGGTTGACGGGCGGGGCGCTGTTGCTGCTGAGCCTGCTGGCCGGCGCGGTGATCGCGACCCGCGACCGGCGCCGCTACGCGCGAGCTGGATGAATGGCTGGCGGTCTTCGAGTGGTTGCCGGTTTTCGAGTGGCTGGCGACTGGTGAAGCGCTGTTGGGGCCGCTAGCTGCTTTGCGCCGCACGAGCGGCTCTGACATTCTTGAATCGAAACGCTGACGACTGCGGCGGTGACCGAATCGCGCCCGTGACGGCCCGCTGTGGATTGCGCCGGGGCCGGCAGGGGCGTTATTGGCGACTGCGCGAACCGACAAGGTGGCTCGGAGGATTATGTGGAACTTCCCGCTGCCCGCCCCGAGGCGCAGGATCCCGTGCCTCAGGATTGCGGATTCGCGCAGTCCTCTCGCTTCCGATTTGTCTGAAGATAATGTCGAGACATTGACAATCGAACACGTGTGCGATAGAATTGTGAGGTGACCGAGACCGTTGAGACCACGCCGATGGGAACCGTCGGTTGGTCGGCCGCGGTCGGTATGGGCTTCGATGGGGTGGCGCTCGATGGTTTGGGGGCGGTTGGGGCCTTCCGGGACGCGATCGATGGGTTGGCGGGTCTGGATCTGGCGCGGCTGGTGAGTGGGGAGCTGTTGGACGTGGTTCGCGAGCTTGAGGTCCAGAAGCGCCGGCTGGCGGGTGTTGACCAAGCACTGCTGGCCCAGTTGGGGTTGCGGCATGTGGCCGGGGAGAAAGGTTGCCGGGACACTGCGGCGCTGCTGGTCGATCAGCTGCGGATCAATCCAGTTGAGGCGCGGATGCGGGTCGGCGACGCGGCGGATTTTGGGCCGTCGGCGACGTTGACCGGTCAGCCGTTGCCGCCGGTGTTCCCCGAGTTGGCGGCCGCGATCGGCGCTGGGGAGATCTCGGTCGGGCACGCCCGGGCGGTCACCAAGTTTGTCGATGCCGTGCCGAAGGGCTTGCCCGAAGGGGTCGTCGAGACGGCGCGGGCGCATCTGTTGAAGGCGGCGGGGCAGACCTACCCGGCTCAGGTCGCCAAACTCGCCACGGGGTTGCTGGCGCGGTTGGATCAGGACGGCCCGGAGCCCCACGAGGAGGCCGAGCAGCGGCGGCGCGGGTTCACGCTGTTCACCGGACCGGATGGCTGGTCGAAGTCGGATGGGTATCTGTCGCCGCTGCTGACCGCCTCGTTCAATGCGCTGTTTGATTCGTTGGGCGGGCCGAAACCAGCTGAGGACGGGACGGCGGATGACCGCTCGCCGGCGGCGCGGCGGCATGACGCGCTGTTGGATGCCGCGCAGCGGTTGCTGCGCTCGGGGACGCTGCCCGATGCCGGCGGCGCGCCGATCACGGTCCTGGTGACCATTGACGAGGCGGATCTGCGCGAGCGGGTGGCCCACACCACCGGTCCGAGCGCGGCGCCTGACAGCGGGAGCGCCGGCCGTGGGGGTCGGGGCGGCGTCGAGCGGGACATGGATCCCGGGGACGCGGCCAACGGGTCCGGCGCGAGCCGGACGGCTGGCTATGGCGTGACCAGTCACGGGGATCTCCTCCCGATCGCCGACATCCTCGCTCTGGCCGCCGAGGCGACGTTCATCCCGGTGGTCCTCAACGACGCGGGCGGGGTGGTGTCCTACGGCAGGAGCCAGCGCCTCGCCACCGCCGCCATGCGCAGAGCGTTAGCAGCTCGTGACCAAGGGTGCTCATTCCCCGGGTGCGACATCCCGCCCGAATGGTGCGAAGCACATCATACTATACCGTGGGAGCAAGGTGGGAACACGTCGTTGGAAGAGTTGGCTTTCCTTTGCGGCCCGCATCACCGCGACCACACCCGTCAGGGCTGGCAATGCCAGATGATCGACGGTGTGCCGCATTGGATTCCACCCAGATGGATCGACCCCGAACGGAAGCCAAGACGCAATACCGCCCACCACCGACCACCCCCAATCCTCCGGCCAACACAGACCTGAGCTGCGCTGGGTGGCCCGTGCTGGCTGCCCTCTGCTGCCACACCGCCCCGATCGTCCGGTGCTAGCCTCAGTTATCGATCACTAACTTATCGGAGACGCCATGACCGAGAGCTGGGACGATTTCGTCGCCGAGACTGGCGATTTGGTGGACGCGACAAGTGCCGCAGTCGACAATGTGGCGACGTTTGTCGACGACGACCCGAACGCGACCGGAAACGAAGCCACCGACGTGATCGATGCGGAGGGCTCGACCTGGGCCGCGCAGACCGATCAGTCCTTCGCGGAGGGCGCGACCTCGGACGCGGACTACGCCGCTGGCCAGGCCGAAGAATGGGCGAACTGGGCGGCCGGCTTGCAGGCGGACGGCTTGGACGCCACCAGCGCCACCGAGTACGCCAACGAATACGCCGAACAAGCCCAGGACGCCTACGCGAGCGCCGGGTCGGAGGAGGAATCCGTCGCCGAGCATTTGGGCGACACTGCGGACGCGCTCGACGACTTGGGCTCGAGCTACGACGCCGGCCTCGACGCGGAGAGCTTCGACACGGGCGGCTTCGATGCTGGGAGCTTCGACGTCAGCGGGTTGGAGGCCGACAGTCTGGACGCTGGCGGTTTCGACATGGACGCCATGGACGCGGGCACCATCGACGCGGGCGGCTTCGACGCCGAAACTTTCGAGACGGACTCCTTCGAGACCGACAGTCTGGACACGGGGTTCGATGAGGGCGGCTTGGACATCGGTGGCTTGGACGCCGACGGCTTCGACTCCGGCGGGTTCGACTCCGGCATGGACGAAGCAAGTTTCTAGGCCCCTGCGGTGACCGACTTCTCAACGGTGCCGATCGGTCCGGTGCCAAGCCTCGATCCGCGCCCGGCCGCTCCGCCAGTGGCGACGGCGGATCCCGGCGGGTTCGCGGCACCCGCGCCGCCCGCCGGTGCCGGCGGCTTGGCGGCCGGCCCTCGGCGCTGGGCGGCGGGCTCTCGCCGCGCGCTGAACCTGCCCCCGGCGCCGGTCCGCGCGGCGCTGTTGCAGGCGATCCGCGCGTTGGGCTTCACCCCGACCAGCGAGCAGTTCAGCTACCTTGAGGCGGTCCGGGGCAGCGCCATCCGGGGTTTGTCGATGACCCGCGCCAGGGTGCCGGTCTGGCTGCGTGTCGAGGTGACCAGCGCGGGCGTGCGACCCGACGTGACGGACGGCGGAGCGCAGGTCAAGACCGCAGCCGCCGCTGCCCGCACTGAGGTGGTCGTGCGGTTGGAGGACCGGTTGCGCGCCGGTCGCTCCCGCGCCGCCGCCGCCGTCTATGCGGAGGTGTTCGATCAAGCGCTGACCGGGTTGGATGACGCGCTGAAACGGCTGGCGCCGACGGCCGGCGCGTCTTTCGATCCCTGGTGGCGCGACCTGCCGGAGTCCAAAGCGGTGGCCGGCAGGTCCACGGCGGCGTCGGCGGCGCGGGTGGAATCGGTGTTCGCGCGGCAGACGTCGCGGCTGCTCGAC
Source organism: Actinomycetes bacterium (assembly GCA_009780925.1). Taxonomy (GTDB): domain Bacteria; phylum Actinomycetota; class Actinomycetes; order Mycobacteriales; family Jatrophihabitantaceae; genus WQZC01. Next base: position 4,378 of record WQZC01000187.1, read on the forward strand.
GGCCAGCGCAAGGTTCCGGGGGCGGCGGCGGGCGCGGGAGTCGCCACCGTGACCTTGGTCATTGCGGGCACGGGCGACGCGCCGGGCGCGGTCGCCGAGTTCCCGGCGGATGTGCTCGATGGGATGCTGACGGTGGGCCAGCTGGTCACCGCCGATCCCGGCAGGATGCCCGCCTCCCTCGTCGCCCAGGTTCACGCGCTACTGGTGTCGCTGGAGGCTCGGCTCGCCGAAGCGGGCCGCGCCGGGGTTTCCCGTGGCGCGCGAATCATGCTCGCCGATGTGGACCGCCCAGTCGTGGTGTTCCTCTGTCAGCAGGCGACGTTGCGCGAGAAGCTGCCCATCCGCGTGCTCAAGACCTGCACGACCTGCCATCTGGACAAGGTCGTGAACCCGGATTTCGAGCGGCTCCGGGAACGCAACCGCAAACTCAAGGTGCTCAGTGGCAGCGTCGGCGTGGTGTTCGGAGTCCAGCACATCAGCGCGTTCACCCTGGTCGGGCGCCTGGCCCAGGTGCACAAGACCGATCCCGATTTCGTGTGCCCGCGCTGCCAAGGCACCGACGCTGACGAGCGGCCGATAACGTTCTGCCCGCGCTGCGGCGACCGGCGCGACGAGAGCGTGCTGCGGACCTGCCCGCGCTGTGATCTCGAACTGCGCGACACGATGCCAAAGCAGAAGATTTGGCAGGACTTGCCGGTGATCCCGCTGCCGGCGCGTGCCGACGCGGTTTCGCCCGCGCCGACCCCGCAGGCCCCGTCGGCGGCATCGGCCGAGCCTGGCGCGTCCCTCCCGCCGGTGGCGCCGCTCGCGCCGACCCCA
>WQZC01000188.1 GCA_009780925.1 Actinomycetes bacterium
CAGCCGCACCGTCCCGTCGTCCCCGCCGGAGGCCAGCACCGGGCGGCCGCCGGCGGTCCCGAACGCCACCGCCCGCACCGCGCCGTTGTGGCCGGTCAGGGGCTCGCCGACCGGCTCGCGGGTGGCGGGGTCCCACAGCCGCACCGTCCCGTCGTCCCCGCCGGAGGCCAGCACCGGGCGGCCGTCGACGGTCCCGAACGCCACCGCGTTCACCGGACCCGGGTGGAACGCGAACGGGCGCGGGACCGAAACCATCGAGCTCTCCGCCGCCATCGGCCCTCCCCTCGACACTTGGCGTCACGCCAGTGTCCCACCACCGGCGACGCCGCGACCGGGCCGAGCGCGGCGCGGTGAGACCCAGATCAGTCCGGCATGTTCGGCATGTCGGAGAACCGGGAAATGTGGCCCAGGAAGGCGACCTGCACCGTGCCGGTGGGGCCGTTGCGGTGCTTGGCGATGATCAGGTCCGCCTCGCCGGCGCGCGCGGACTCGCGCTCATACATCTCCTCCCGGTGCACCAGCAGCACCAGGTCGGAGTCCTGCTCGATGCTGCCGGACTCGCGCAGGTCGGCGAGCATCGGCTTCTTGTCCTGGCGCTGCTCGGGCCCGCGGTTGAGCTGGGACAGCGCCACCACCGGCAGGTCCAGCTCCTTGGCCAGCAGCTTGATCGCGCGGGAGAACTCGCTGACCTCCTGCTGGCGCGACTCGACGCGTTTGCCGCTGGTCATCAGCTGCAGGTAGTCGATGACGATCAGCTGCAGGTCGTGGCGCTGCTTGAGCCGGCGGGACTTGGCGCGGATCTCCATCATGGTCAGGTTCGGCGAGTCGTCCAGGTACAGCGGCGCCTCGGCCAGCTCGCCGGACCGGCGGGCCAGGCGCGCCCAGTCCTGGTCGCTCATGTGCCCGGAGCGCAGGTTGCGCAGCGGCACCGAGGTCTCGGCCGAGAACAGCCGCATCATCAGCTCCAGCCGGCCCATCTCCAGGGAGAAGATGACCGTCGGCTTGTGCTGCCCGATCGCCGCCGCGCGGGCGAAGTCCAGCGCGAGGGTGGACTTGCCGCTGCCCGGCCGGCCCGCGACGGTGATCATCTGGCCGGGGTGCAGGCCGTTGGTGATCTCGTCCAGGTGGCTGAACCCGGTCAGGATGCCGCTGCCGATGGTGCCGGAGGCGGAGATCCGCTCGATCTCGTCCATCGTGCCTTGCAGCAGCGACTCGATGTGCACGAAGTCGTCGCTGGTGCGCCGCTCGGTGACGTCGTAGATCTCCGCCTGCGCCCGGTCCACCACGTCGTCGACGCTGCCCACGATGTCGGAGGAGCCGGACGCGGTGTCGTAGCCCATTTGCACGATGCGGGTGCCGGCGGTGACCAGGCGGCGCAGGATGGCGCGCTCGGCGACGATCTGGGCGTAGTAGCCGGCGTTCGCCGCCGTGGGCACGGTGGAGATCAGCGTGTGCAGGTACGGCGCGCCGCCAACCCGGGCCAGCTGCCCGGCGCGAGTCAGCTCGGCGGAGACCGTCACCGCGTCGGCCGGCTCGCCGCGCGCGTACAGGTCGAGGATCGCGTCGTAGACCAGCTGGTGCGCCGGGCGGTAGAAGTCGGTGGGCCGCAGCACCTCCACCACGTCGGCGATGGCGTCCTTGGACAGCATCATGCCGCCGAGCACGGATTGCTCGGCGGCGATGTCCTGCGGCGGGGTGCGGTCGTAGGCCTCGGCGGGGCCGGCCAGCGCGAGGGCGCCGTCTGCTGCGGCCAACTCGTTGCCTCCCCATCGGAGCGGTGCGGCGCGGGGTGCTTCGGCGACGGGACTCATGCCCGGGACGATGCCCCCGGCCTACGACAGTTTTTGCGCCACCGTCCGCAGGCCACCTGAAAGCTTGGCGCTTGTGAGGTCGAGATACAAGCCGCCCTGTGCACAGCGTGTGGACAAATCGGTGGACAACTCCGCGCGTCGGTGTTGACCGCCTGTTGACGGAGCTGTGACTTTCGTCTGTGCCTTCGCCGGAAACCCTTTGTTAGTAGGGCTTTCGTCATCCACTCGCTGTTGAAAAGAAAAACCCGGCGGGGGTCCGTGTTGGCCCGGCCCGCCGGGTTGAAAAATCCTGCCTGTCACGCAAAGTGATCAATGACAGGCAGTTCGCTCACAGTGGCGTCACGCTCACCGGCACCGTGGCCACCACGTCTGGGTGCAGGTCGACGGTGACGTTGTGTGTTCCGACGCTCTTGATGTGCCCGGTCAGGCTGACCCGCTTGCGGTCCAGCAGCGGCCCGCCGGCGCGTTTGATGGCGTCGGTGATGTCGCCGGTGGTGATCGAGCCGAACAGCTTGCCCGAGGAGCCGGCGCGGGCGCGCAGCGTCACGCTCAGCCGTTCCAGCTCCGCCTTGATCTGCTTGGCGTGGCCCAGGTCGCGGATCTGCCGGGCGTCGCGCGCCCGCTTGATCTGCGCGATCTGCCGCTCCGCGCCCTTGGTCCAGGCGATCGCGTCGCCGCGTGGCACCAGGTAGTTGCGGCCGTAGCCGTCGGCGACCTCGACCACGTCGCCGGCCATGCCCAGCCGGCTGACCTCGCGAGTGAGTATCAGCTTCATGAGCGGGCCTCCGTCCGTGAGCACACGACTGGAGCGGAGCGGACTGAGGCCCGCGGGGTGCACAGTTTCATCAATCTCACCGGGCCGTCGAGGTGTAGGGCAGCAGGGCCATCTCGCGGGCGCTCTTGACCGCGCGGGCGATCTCGCGCTGTTGCTGGGCGCTGACGCCGGTCACCCGCCGGGCGCGGATCTTGCCCCGGTCGGAGATGAACTTGCGCAGCAGGGTGGTGTCTTTGTAGTCGATGTAGCCAATGCCCGCCGCGGTCAGCGGGTTAACCTTTTTCTTGGGCTTGCGAACTGGTGGCTTTGCCATGAAAGTGATGCTCCGTAATCAATCAGTGTTAAGTAGTGGTCTCGGGCCGCGTCGGCTGGAACGGTCGCGTCGGCTGGAACGGTCGCCTGGTTTAGAACGGGGGCTCGTCGGAGAAGCCGCCGGCGGCCGGCGCGGTGCTCCACGGGTCGTCGGCCGGGGCCTCGGCGGGCGCGGAACCGGACGAGCCGTAGCCTCCGCCGGACGAGCCGCGCTGGGTGCGGTTGACCTTGGCGGTGGCGTAGCGCAGCGACGGGCCGATCTCGTCGACGTCCATCTCGACCACGGTCCGCTTCTCGCCCTCGCGGGTCTCGAAACTGCGCTGCTTGAGGCGGCCGGTGGCCACCACGCGCATGCCGCGCTGCAGCGTCTCGGCGACGTTCTCCGCCGCCTGCCGCCAGATCGAGCAGCGCAGGAACAGCGCGTCGCCGTCCTTCCACTCGTTGTTGGCGCGGTCGAAGGTGCGCGGGGTGGACGCGATCGTGAAACTCGCGACCGCCGCGCCCGACGGGGTGAACCTGAGCTCAGGGTCGGCGGTCAGGTTGCCGACCACGGTGATGACGGTCTCGCCAGCCAATGTGGCCTCCTTAAGGCGATGTGACGGCTGCGGGGTCAGCGGTTCGGGCGGAGCACCTTGGTGCGCAGCACGGTCTCGCTCAGATTGAGCTGACGGTCGAGCTCGGCCACACTGGCCGGCTCGGCGGATAGGTCGAGCACCACGTAGATGCCCTCCGCGCGCTTGTTGATCTCATAGGCCAACCGGCGCCGCCCCCACACGTCGACCTTCTCGACGGTTCCGCCATCGTTCTTGATCACTTTGAGGAAAGTGTCCAACGACGGGGCTACGGTGCGCTCGTCCAGTGACGGATCGAGGATCACCATGACTTCGTAATGGCGCATGCTGCTGCCATTCCTCCTGTGGACTCATCGGCCGCGGGCTCTCCGCGGCAGGAGGCCGCCGCGCCGGGTGGCGCGGCACCAAACCTTGACAGCTTACCTGGTCGCGTCGCTCGGCCGCGCTGCTTGATCGCGCCGCTGGGCTGGGCGGCTGAGCTGGACGGCTCGGCGCGGTCGTCCGGCCGGGCGGCTCGGCCGCGCCACCGGGTCACCGCAGGGATTCGATTGCGCCCGTCAACCGCCGAAAATGCCGTACCCTGGGAAGCGGACGGTTCGTGGCGCGCCTTGAGCCGGGATCGGTGGGGCGGAGACAAAGAAAGTGAGCAAATCAGTGAGAAGTATTCGTCTGGGCGCGGCCGCTGTGGGTTCCGCGGCCCTGGCTGTCGCCCTGCTGGCGGGCTGCGGGTCATCCCCGATCGGTTCGGCGAGCACCACTGGTGGCGCGGCTGGAACTCAGGCGCCCTCGGGCACCGCGACCAGCACTGCCACGCCGCTGGTCCAGCCGACGGCGCTGCCCACCTACACGAACAACCCGACCGATCGCAAGAACGTCACGCAGACCTCGTGCAAGGCGATCCCGGGCGGATGGAGCGCGGCCGGCACCGTGAAGAACCCCGGCAAGGCCGAGGCCACCTACCAGATCACGGTCTACTTCACCACCACCAGCGCGACGGTGCTCGGCGGCGACACGACCACGGTGAAGGTCAAGGCGGGCGGGACCGCGCAGTGGGAGGTCAAGGCCACCTTCCCGGCGCAGCCCCAGATGCGCTGCCCCATGCCGGGCATCGCCAAGATCGGCTGACCAACTCCGCGCTCGCGCGCGGTCGGATCGAGTCCGCCGCGCGCTCCGCAGCGGCGAAGGCCCCTCGCGCACCCGCCAGAGCCTGCTTATCCTTGCTGCCTTCCGGCCCTGGGGAGGTTCACAGGATGGGCGCCGCGCGAGGGGCTGACCTCCGAGTCTAGCGGCGGCGCGGGCGACCCCGTATTCTGTCGTGCGGAGGATTCGCCTAGTGGCCTAGGGCGCACGCTTGGAAAGCGTGTTGGGGTGTACGCCCCTCGCGGGTTCGAATCCCGCATCCTCCGCCGTGGATCCCCGGGGTTTCGGGCTCACATCGAGGGCTTTCTGGCCGGCACCGTGTTCACCCACGCCGACGTAGAGGCTTGGGTCGCCAAGGCGGGTCAGCGGCGGTGAACTCAGCCACGGCTCAACGCTACTGGTAAGCGACTCGTCGGCACGGTCCGCCAGGTCTGAGTCCTGGCAGCGCGAAGCCCGGCTCACCGACCGTCCGGACGGCTACCGGGTTCACTTCGGAGAAGCTCAGCGCAACAGGCACATTCAGTGTGCATGGCGCCCGCGCGGCGGTTGGTCTTGCTAGCCGGTTCGACGGATCTCGGATTTCA
>WQZC01000189.1 GCA_009780925.1 Actinomycetes bacterium
GGCGTTCGCGCGGTGGTTCCGGTGGTTCGCGGGCGGTGGTCAGAGCTGTGTCAGCCAATCCTCGTCAGGTCGGGCGCCAGCCTCGGGACTGGTTAGCCAGGCGCGCAGCGCGCGCACCATTGTCGGAGTTCGTCGCCCGCCCGGTTGTGAACGCTTCGCGGGCACGAGAAGCAGCTGGGCGATCGGCTCGTCGCGCTCGTAGGCGCGCAGCAGCAGCGGACGGAAGTCTTTGATGTTCTCGGTGACCAGTAGGCGGCCGGCGAGCGCCGCGCGTCGGAACACCTCGCTGTCTGGCTCGGCGCGCAGCGTCGGGTCCGTCACCAGCGCGATGACGTCGTGTCCTTCCGCGCGCAGGCGTTCGGCTATCGCGTCGGCGAAATGCTCGTCGAGCAGCAGTGCGACCGATGCGCGCGGAGCGAGCCTGCGGCAGGCCCTGGACGGCAGCGGATCGCGCGCATCGGTCGAGTTCATGCGAACAGCCGCTGACGCGCCTGGAATGCGGCGTGCGCCGCGATCGCCGCGGTCTCGTTGTCGGCGATTTGCGAGTCAACCTCATCTGGAAACTCGCCGTAGTAGTCCAGTGCGAGACGGACCCAGGCGGCGGGCAGGGATAGATCTGCGGCGGCGAGCGCAACCGCCTCGTCCTCGTCGGCGGATCCGACGGCGCGGATCGCGGCGACCACCTCCCACACATCGGGGCCGGCCACCAGCGCGGCTCGCCGGCCCGACGGGCCGTCCCGGAACACCACGCCGGGATGCTCCTGGGCGCGCAAGCCTTCGTCCACCAGACGCTGCGCCAGACCAGATGGTGTCGAGTCCTGAATCGCGGCCCGGCGGCGCAGGCGCTCAAGCAGGCGCTGGTCGAAACGTATGGACAATGGCCTGGTCATGCGCTACATTGTAGCGCTGATTTCTTGGGCGTACCGCGAGCGCAGTACGGGAAAGAGTCTGCGCTCGCACGATGCGGGAAAGCTTGCCGCGCCGAAGACTGGGAGCACAAGATCTCGGGAAGGGAAACTCCAGTGCTCGCATCTTTGGCCCGGTGGTGCGTCCGCCGTCGAAACCACGTGCTCGCCGCCTGGCTGGCGCTGTTCATCGCGCTGGGCGCTGGGCTCGTGCTGGCGGGCTCGGCGTTCGGCGACAACACCAAGCTGCCGTCGTCGGACTCGGCGACCGCCTACGAGCTGCTCGGCCGAGCCGGCAGCGCGGCCGCGTCCGGCATCCCGGGCACCATCGTCTGGCGGGTCGCCTCCGGTTCCGCGGTGAGCGGCGCCGTCCGGGGCCAGCTCGAGCCGGCGCTGGACGCGATTGCCGCCGTGGACGGGGTGGTGGCGGTGGCCAGCCCGTTCACCCCGGCCGGCGCGGGCCAGGTGAGCGGGGATGGGCGCACCGCATACGCCACGGTGCTGTTCGCCTCGACGGCGCGCACCGGCGCGGTCAAGCAGCTGGCGCACGCGGCGGCCGGCGCTGGGGTCACGGTGCGGACCGGTGGCGCGGCGTTCACCAACCAGATCCCCTCCGAGATCGGCGAGATCATCGGGGTGCTCGCCGCGCTGGCGATCCTGGCGTTGGTCTTCCGCTCGGCATGGGCCGCCGCGCTGCCGATCATCACCGGCGTGGCCGGGGTCGGGTTGTCGGCGCTGACGGTGATGCTCCTTTCCCACCTGATCGCCATGTCTTCGATCGTGGTCTCGATGAGCGCGTTGATCGGGCTGGGCGTCGGCATCGACTACGCGCTGTTCATCGTCAACCGGCAGCGCAAAGCGCTTCGTGCCGGCGCTGACGTGCCGACCGCCACTGCCACCGCGATGAGCACCTCCGGGCGCGCGGTGTTGTTCGCCGGCACGACAGTGATCATCGCGTTGGCCGGGATGCTGATCTTGGGCGTCGGGTTCCTCACCGGCATCGCGCTCGCCGCCGTGGTGACGGTCGCGCTGACCGTGGTCGCCGCCACCACGCTGCTGCCCGCGCTGCTCGCCAAGGCCGGCCCGCGCGTGTTGCGCCGCCGGGACCGCCGCGCGCTGGCCGCCGGCGCGCCGATCCTCGCCGATCCGGCTGGCGCCTCCGAACCGGGCGGTTTCTGGGCGGGTTGGTCGCGCGCGGTGCAGCGGCGCCCGGGTTGGACCGCCGTCGGCGCGCTGCTGGTGCTGGCGGCGCTGGCCGCCCCGGCCATGTCGGTCCGGCTCGGCAGCGCGGACGCCAGCAGCGACCCAGCCGGCACCGCGACCCGCGACTACTACAACACCATGTCCTCGGCGTTCGGCGCCGGGTTCGACTCCCAGCTGCTGCTCGTGGCGCAGACCCCGAGCGACGCGGCGCGCTCGGACTGGGACCGATTCGTGGCCGGGCTGCCGGGGGTGCCTGGGGTCGCGGCGGTGAGCCCGTCGATGACGGTGGGCGGACCCGCCTTGTCGATGGTGACGGTGACCCCTACGACGACCAGCCAAGCCAAGGCCACCGCCGACCTGGTGTCGCGGCTGCGCGCGGATGCCGCCGAGGTGGCGGCCGGTTCGCAGCTGCGGATCCACGTCGGCGGCACGACGGCGACCACCATTGATTTCGCCAGCGCGCTGATGGCCAAGCTGCCGATGTTCTTGGCGATCGTCGCCGTGCTCGGATTCCTGTTGCTGATGATCGCTTTCCGCTCCCTGGCGGTGCCGGCCATCGGCGCGGTGGGCAATCTGCTCACCATGGCGGTCGCGCTCGGGGTGACGGTGGCGTTGTTCCAGTGGGGCTGGGGGCCGTCGATGTTCGGCGTCGGGGGCGGCGCGCCGCTGGAGTACGTGGTGGCGATCCTGATCGTCGGCGTGGTGTTCGGGCTGTCGATGGACTACCACGTGTTCTTGGTGTCGCGGATGCACGAGCACTGGGTGGCCAGCGCCGACCACCACCGGGCGGTGCGCGCCGGGGTCGCCGACACCGGGTCGGTCATCGCCACCGCCGCCGCGATCATGGCGTGCGTGTTCGCCTCGTTCGGGTTCGCCGGCCTGCGGACCGCCGCCGAGTTCGGGGTGGGGCTGGCGGTCGCGGTGTTGGCTGACGCGTTCCTGCTGCGGATGACCATCGTGCCGGCGCTCATGCACGTGCTCGGCCCGGTCTGCTGGGCGCTGCCGGCCAGCGTCGCCCGGGTGCTGCCCCGGCTGTCGGTCGAGGGCGGCGATCCGGCGCGCTCACCACAGCTTGATCCACAGCCGAAGACGCGCCCCCAGTCGCAGCCGCAGGTCCAGGCTGGAGCCGGCCGGCCGGAGCTGGTCGGCGCGAGGTTGTGACCCGAGTTGAATGGGGGCGGCGTGGCCTGCGCCGCCCCCATTCGCCCACTGACCTGATCCCGACGTCGGGTCGGCGGGCCGGGCGCTGGCGGCAGGCCGGCGGGTGGGATAGCGGTCAAGCTTCCAAGGAGGTGACGACGATGTTCGTGAACGCGTGGCGCCGCCGCGCGGGCAACCGCTTCGATGACGCGCTGACCGTCGCCGCGCTGGCCATCGCCGTGGTGATGGCGCTGCCGATCGGCGGCGGCAACGCGGGCACCCTCGCGCAGCTGGTGCTCACCCTGGTCGCTTGGCTGCCGCTGGCGGCCCGGCTGCGCTGGCCGGTGCCCGTCGCGGCGGTGGCGATGGCGGTTGACGCGGCCCATGTGGCCGTCGCCGCGCACCACCATTCGAGCACGAGTTTCGTCCCAGTGGCGACGATGCTCGCCCTCTACACCGTGGCCGCGCGGCGCGGCTCGCGCGCGGCCTGGGTTTGCGCGGCGGTGGTCGCGTTGACGCAGCTGTCGGTGGGCGCCGCCAGCGGGTTGCGCGCCAGCGGTTACCTGCTGTACATCAACTGGGCGCTGGTGGGCGCCGCGCTCGGCCGGCTGATGGCGGCGCGACGGGCGAGCGTCGCGGCGGCCGAGCAGCGCGCGGTGGCGGCGGAGGCGACCAAGGCGGCGGAGGTGGCGCGCCAAGTGGCCGCGGAGCGCATCCGCATCGCCCACGAGCTGCACGATGTGCTCGCCCATCACCTGGCCGTGGTGAACGCCCAGGCCGGGGTCGCGGAGTATTTGCTCGGCGCGAACCCGGGCGCGGCGCGCCAGGCGCTGGCCGGGATAGCGGAGAACTCCCGGGCCGCGCTCGAAGAGCTGCGAGCGACGCTACGGGTGCTGCGCACCGATCCGGCCGAGGCGGGCGCCGAACTGGTGGACTCGCGCCGGCCCACCCCGGGGGCGGCGCAGCTGCCGGCTCTGGTGGAGCGCTACCGGGACGCGGGCATGAGCGTGGTGGCGGAGGTCGTCGGCGCGCCGCGACCGCTCGCCGCGCCGGCCGATCTCGCGCTGTATCGCATCGCGCAAGAGGCGCTCACCAACGCGGCCAAGCACGCCGTCGGCTCGGCCGTGTCCGTTGACTTGCGCTGGGCGGACGCGGCCGTTCGGCTCACGGTGGCCAACTCCGCGCCGGCGCACGGGCCGGCATCCGGGTCGGCCGCCGCCGTGGGAACCGGCAACGGGCTGATCGGGATGCGCGAGCGCGCCGAGGCCGCCGACGGGACGCTGCGCGCCGTGCCGACGCCCGAGGGCGGGTTCCGTGTCGTCGCCGAACTGCCCGCGCCACCGGCTGATCCGGCAGGCGTCCGCTCGGCCCACCGCGAACCGATGCGGGCGCGCCCCGAACCGAAGGAAAACAGATGACCATCCGCGTCCTGTTGGCCGATGATCAGGCACTGCTGCGCGCCACCTTCGCGCTGCTGATCAACTCGACGACGGACCTCGTCGTGGTCGGTGAGGCCGGCGATGGCGCGGATGCGGTCGCGCTCGCCAGGTCCGCGCGGCCGGATGTGGTGCTGATGGACATTCGGATGCCGGAGATGGACGGCATCGCCGCGACGGCCGCCATCACCGCCGATGCCGATCTCGCCGCCACCAAGATCATCATATTGACGACGTTCGAAGTCGAGGACCTGATCGTGGAGGCCCTCCGCTCCGGCGCGAGCGGCTTCCTCGGCAAAGGGGTGGAGCCGGCGGCGCTGCTCGACGCGATCCGTGTGGTGGCCGCCGGTGAGTCGTTGCTGTCCCCGGCGGCGACCGCGGCGGTGATCGCCAACGTGATCGCCCGCCCGGCCGCCGGGCAGCCGGCGCCGACCGCCGAGGCGCTCGCCGAGTTGACCCCGCGCGAGCGCGAGATCCTCACCCTGGTGGGGCTGGGCCTGTCCA
>WQZC01000190.1 GCA_009780925.1 Actinomycetes bacterium
CGCGCTGGTCGGCCCGCTGCAGGGCGACCTGGCGATGCTGAAACGCCTGAACGTCATCAAGCAGAACGCCGACCTGTCCGCCGTCACCGGCACCAAAGTCGCCGCGCGGAACCTTACGTTCGCGCCGACCCCCGACCGGATCAACGACAACGTCGAGGTGGTCAAGCTCACCGGCGGAACGATCACCGTCAACGCCGATCTGGCCAGGGTCCCGTTCACCGACGCGCTGCTGAAGGCGGTCGCGCCGAACGGACTGCCCGCCGGATCCAGCGCCGAAACCACGATCGATCTCGGGGAGCTGATCGCCGGCCAGAACGACGGCCAGCCGATCCGACTCGCCGCGCAGCGGGTCGGCGACAAGTGGTATCCGAGCCTGTTCTACACAATCGCCGACAACGCCGCGCGCGCGTCCGGGCTGACCACGCTGGGCGACCCCATCCCGGCCGACGGGTCGTCGTCGCCCGCGGACGCGGTCCAGCAGACGGTAGACGCGTTGCTCGCGTCGGACTACCGCAAGCTGATCGGGCTCATGCCGCCGACCGAGATGGCCGTGCTGCACGACTACGGCAGCCTGATCCTGCAGAGCGCGGCCCAGGACCCGACGGTGACCGCGCTGCCGTTCGAGATCACCAACCTCGACCTCGCCAGCGCGTCGGGGTCCGGCGGGACCGCGCGGGTGACGCTGCGCGGCGTCACCGTGAAGACGACCGATCCGCCGGCTCAGACCTACACGGTCAGTGTCGAGAACAGCTGCGCGAAGATCGCGCTGCCCGGCGGGTCCGGCATGACCTACTGCGCCGACGACGCGATCGCCCAACTCGCCAAGCTACCCGGCGTGAAGCTGACGCCGGAGCAGCGCACCGCGGTCACTCACCTCGTCACGGGCCTGGCGGACCTCAACCTCACCACCGTCCAAGACGGCGGGAAGTGGTACGTCGACCCGGTGCGGTCCTACCTGGACATCTCCCACGGCCCGCTCTCCGCGCTGAGCGGCAACGACCTGGTCGAGCTGCTCCCAGCGGTCCCCAACTTGATCGATGCCCTGCTGTTCGGCCAGATGTACTCCAGCGGTTCGGAATCGACGGTGCCAGCCGGTCCAGACTTCTCGGTGTCAGGGCCATTGACCTCCGACGCGAGCATCCGCTCGGCGATCAACGAGCTCGTCGAACCGGTTTTCGATGGCACCGTGCCCAAGACCGTGACGTACGTGCGGACGACTTTCGGCCTCGTCAACGACCCGTACTTCACCCCGTTCTGGCCAGTCGACGCGACAGCGGACACTCCAGTGGTGCTGATCGCCGCGACGGGAGACTTCAGTTCCATCGGACCCTCCGGGCAGATGCTGGTGATGTTGAACGCGACGACCGGAGACGTGCTCAGCGCCGGGATGCCCGAAGAGGGCGACATGCAGACCTTGGCGAACTACGGCCAAGCCACGACGATCCAATGCGCGGCCGACCACTGCTGACCGTTCCACCGCTGATCAACGGGCGTCGGTCAATGGGCGCAGGGAATGGGCGCCGGGAATGCCAGCGCTCCCCGGTGCGTGTCTTGGCGCGCGGGGGAGGGGAAGCCGTGCTGCTCGCCAGGAGGGACGGGCGGCCGAGCGGATAGCGTTATATTTAAGGTGTGACAGATTCACGAAATGTGGTGGACGACCTGCTCGACCTCGCTGGAATGAGCCAGGTCGAGTTCGCCGCCGCCGCGAACGTTACGCAGTCGGCGGTCAGCCAGTGGGCCAACGGAAAACGCTCCGTGCCATCAGCGGTGCGGCACGTGCTTGACCGCCTGCTGGCCGCGCGCGACGCCAGCTCGGTGCGACTCGACGTCGGCTTGCGCCGCGGCCCCGTTGTGATACCGGAGCGACTGTGGGAGCCGGTGTTCCGCCCGCGGGGAAGGTTCCGGCTGCCCCTCCACCTGGAATGGTCCGGAACGGACTCGCAGCGGTGGCGAGACGCCGACGACCCGTTCGACGTGCTAGACGCCTGCGTTCAAGTGATGTCCGAGGGTGCCGCAGCGGACATCATCGCCTGGGTCGACCCGGTGGTCGTCGCCGAACACATGGACGAGATCCTTTGGCCGCGCGGATACCGGGCGCCTTGGCGCGACGCGCTGACCCGGTGGGGGCTGTTGTGATGGCGCTGCGGTAATGGCGCTGTCACGGGAGCAGGAGCGCGCCGCCGTCATCTTTCTCGCCGCGGGGGCCGGTGACATCAGCCTCGCCGGCGGCGCGGCCATGATCACTCACGGTCTGATCGACCGGACCACGAAGGATCTGGACGCCCGCACCAGGAGCCTGCGCCAGGACGTCCTCGTCATCTCAGCCCGCGTCAGCAAGGCGTTCCAGGCCGCCGGCTACACGGTCGAAGACCGCAGCCGCAGCGACGCGCTTCGTTCCCTCCTGGTGACCAGCCCGAGCAAGAACCGTCACGCCCGAGGCCGGGGGCGCCCGCCGGAAACCGTGCCGATCGAGATCGGCGCGGACCACCAGGCACTGCCGTCGCTCCCGTCACGCCTCGGGCCGATCCTTGATCCGTACGAGCTCGGGGCCAACAAGCTGTTGGCGGTCTACGACCGAACGCGCCCCCGCGACGCCGATGACATCGCCAGGCTCGTCACCCGCCTCGACCTAGACACGATGCTGGGCATAGCTGACGCGAAGATGGTCCACCCCCTGGACCGGCCGCAACTCTCCGAGGCGTTGCGCGCGTTCCAGCGGGTGCCAGATCGCCGATTCCCGTTCCCCGAGCGCGCCCCGGCGGTCAGAGCGTTCATGCGCGCCATCGCCGATAGCGTGGAAAAGGGCCAGCCGTTGACCGATCTCGGCCCCTATCGTCTGGACCGCGCGATCCCCGGGCCCGCCGACCGATCGGCGAGGTGAGACCCGCTGCGGCACCGTGGCTCGTGGCGGCCGGTTTTGTGGTCGGCGGCCTCGGCCTGGCAGAATGGACACCCGCTAACCCCGGTTCCGGTTCACGCCGTTGTGGCTCGCGCCACGGCGACCCGGCGACCACCCACGAAGGGACCCAGTAGTGAAAAGCGGCATCCACCCGAACTATGTCACCACGCAGGTGACCTGCTCGTGCGGCAACACCTTCACCACCCGCAGCACCGCCAAGAGCGGCCAGTTGCGCGTGGACGTGTGCTCGGCCTGCCACCCGTTCTACACCGGCAAGCAGAAGATCCTCGACCACGCCGGCCGCGTGGACAAGTTCGAGCGCCGCTACGGCAAGCGTCAGCGCAACACTCCCGCATCCTCTTAGCTCACCGCCATTTCACTGGCGGACACGAGCGATGGAGGTGAGCGGTGAGCCAGCTGTCGGAGCTGCTTGCCGAGTACGCGGATGTGGAGCGGGCGCTGGCCGATCCGGCGGCGCACGCCGATCAGGCGCGCGCCCGTTCCTTGGGACGGCGGTTCGCTCGGTTGTCCCCGGTGGTAGCCGCGTCGAACGAGCTGGACGCCACCCGCGCTGATCTGGCCACCGCCCGGGAGCTGACCGCGCAGGACCCCTCATTCGCCGACGAGGCGGCCGAGCTGCAGGCGCGGGTCGGCGCGCTCGAGGAGAAGCTGCGCGAGCTGCTGGTCCCCAAGGACCCCAATGACGGCAAGGACGTCATCATGGAGGTCAAGGCGGGCGAGGGCGGCGAGGAGTCGGCGCTGTTCGCCGGCGACCTGGTGCGCATGTACCTGCGCTACGCCGAGCGCCAGGGCTGGGCGAGCGAGCTCCTCGACCAGGAGCTGACCGACCTGGGCGGGGTCAAAGGGGCGACCATCGCGCTGCGCTCCCGGCGCGCGGACCAGCAGGTGTGGGCCCGGCTGAAGTATGAGGGCGGGGTGCACCGCGTGCAGCGGGTCCCGGTGACCGAGTCGCAGGGGCGCATCCACACCTCGGCGGCGGGGGTGCTGGTGATGCCCGAGGCGGAGGAGGTCGACATCGAGATCGACCCGAACGATCTGCGCGTCGACGTGTTCCGTTCCTCCGGCCCCGGTGGGCAGAGCGTGAACACCACCGACTCGGCGGTGCGGATCACCCACCTGCCGACCGGCACGGTGGTCTCGATGCAGAACGAGAAGAGCCAGCTGCAGAACCGGGAGGCCGGCTTGCGGGTGCTGCGCGCCCGGCTGCTGGCGATGGCGCAGGAGCGAGCCGACGCCGACGCCGCCGCCGCCCGGCGCTCCCAAGTGCGTACCGTGGACCGCTCCGAGCGGGTGCGCACCTACAACTTCCCGGAGAACCGGATCAGCGACCACCGGGTCGGGTTCAAGGCCTACAACCTCGACCAGGTGCTCGACGGCGCGCTGGACGATGTCATCGACGCGCTCACCCGCGCCGACGTCGAAGCGCTGCTGGCGGGATCGTCGGACTGACCACCGTGGCGCGGCCGACCGACCGGGCGCGTGTCGACCGGGCGCGGGTCCACCCGGCGCGCGCGGACTTGGCGCGCGTGGCGACGCTGACCTGTCTCGCCGCGCCAGTGCCATCCGCGCCCGCGCCACCGGAGCCGGCGCCACCGGAGCCGGCGCCACCGGCGCGCGCGGTTAGCGGCTCGGGATGACCGACGCGCGCGCGCTGCTGCGCGCGGTGGCCGCCCGCCTCGCCGCCGCCGGCATCGCCTCGCCTCAGGCCGAGGCGCGATGGCTGGTCGCGCACGCCTGCGGCCGGCGGCCCGCCGAGCTGCTCACCGCCGGCGACCTGCCGGCGGATCGCGTCGCGCCCCTGGTGGCCCGGCGCGTGGCCCGCGAGCCGTTGCAGCACATCCTGGGCACGGCGGCGTTCCGCCACATCGAGGTGGCGGTGGGGCCGGGGGTGTTCGTGCCGCGCCCGGAGACCGAGTTGCTGGTGGACGCGGTGCTGCCGGCATTGCGCGCGGCCGGTGGCGCCGCGCGACCGCCGGTCGCGGTGGACCTGTGCTCGGGCAGCGGGGCGCTCGCGCTCGCGCTCGCCGACGAGGCCCCGTCGGCACTGGTCCTCGCCGTCGAGCGCGATCCGGCGGCCTTGGCCTGGCTGCGCCGCAACACCGTAGGCGGCGCGGTTCGGGTGGTGGCCGGCGACGCCTGCGACCCCGGCCTGCTCGCCGAGCTGACCGCCGGGGTGGACGCCGTGGTCGCCAACCCGCCGTACGTGCCCGATGGGACCGCGGTCGCCCCCGAGGTGCGCCACGACCCGTCGGC
>WQZC01000191.1 GCA_009780925.1 Actinomycetes bacterium
CCGAGTGCGCCCGGGTCCACGGACAGCGCGGCCCACGACGGATCATCGACCGACCGGGTGAGCCAGTCCTGGCCCGCCGGCAGCAACTCACCCACCTGCGCTGGCGTGGCGTTGAACAACGCTTCAACGTCATCCGGTCGTTGATCAGCCTGCGCGGCGAATGAGGTGGCGATCCAGCTCACGATGAACTCGTGTTCGCGAACACCGTTGCGGTAGAACCAGCTCTCCCCCAGAAACGGGCTGGAGTTCATCGGGGCGATGGCTCGCAAAGCGGGATGCCGTTGCGCGGCGAGCAGCCACTGGGTCGCGCCGACATACGAAGGACCCATCATGACCACTCGCCCGTCCGACCATGGTCGCGCGACGATCCAGTCCAGCGTGTCGACACCGTCTGGCCCCTCCTGCACGAACGGGGTGAGCACCCCGTCCGAGTCCCCGCGGCCGCGTACGTCCTGGATGAGCAGGTTGAAGCCGCGCTGATGCGCCGCCTGCGGGTCGATCGGGAACTGATGGAAATGGGTCCGCCGCCCGTAGGGGGTGCGCACCAGGATGGTGGGCCGCGGCCGGCCCTCCGCACCATCGCGCCACAGCTCGGCACGGGTCAGCACACCGTCACGCAGCGGTATGCCGACAGCACTGTCCAGCCGAATGCTCGCGCTCATCGCGCCATCCGCCCCCTCGTTGTGAAATCGATTCCCCATGATTCGTGAAATCGGTTTACCGAGAGACTAGGCGCACCCTGCCGGCGGTGTCAAGACCCAGCGCTAACTCGCCTCGAACGGCACGCCCCAGCGGGCACGGCCGCGCAGGACGCCAACACCGGACGCGACCATCGCGAACCAATAGGCTCCCCACCATGAACCCGGCAGCCGCCAACGGCGCGCCACCCCCGCCCCCCGGCCGCCGCGCCGCGGCCGGTGGCCCGGCCAGCGCGGCCCCGCTGGTGGCCGTGGTCGGCAGCGTCAACCTCGACCGGACGCTGGAGGTCGAGCACCTGCCGGCGGCGGGCGAGACCATCCGGGCGCGCCACGAGTCCCTCGCCGGTGGCGGCAAGGGCGCGAACGCGGCGTTGGCCAGCCAACTCGCCGGGGCGCCGACAGCCCTGATCGCCCGCGTCGGCGCGGACCACGCCGCCCAGATCGCGCTGGCCGACCTGGCCGCGGCTGGCGTGGCGACCGACAGCGTGCGCGCCGTCGACGCTCCCACGGGATCGGCGACCATCCTCATCGACGCGCGCGGGCAGAACAGCATCGTCATCACGGCCGGCGCGAACGACCGGCTAGACGCCCGGCAGGTCCACGAAGCGCTGGCCCGGCTGGGTGGGCTGCGCGTCGTGCTAGTCAATTTTGAGATCGGCGACGACGCGATCCTGGCCGCCGCCGGAGTCGCAGCGAGCCGCGGCCTCAAGTTGATCGTCAACCCGGCACCCGCCCGCGCGCTGCCCGACCGGTTGCTCGCGCTCAGCCCGATCCTCACTCCGAACGAGGAAGAGATCGCGCAACTCACCCGGCTGGGCCCGGACGCGGGAGCGCGCCACTTGTGCGCGCTCACCGGCGCGCCGGTGATCGTCACCCTCGGCGGGGACGGCGCCCTCGTCGTCGCGGGCGACCAGGTGGTTCACCTGCCCGCACCCGCCGTCACCGCGGTGGACACCAGCGGCGCCGGCGATGTGTTGAACGGCACGCTCGCCGCATCGCTCGCCGTGGGCCACGACCTTCTTGACGCGTTGGCCAGCGCTGTCCAGGCGGCGTCCCAATCCACGCAGAACTCCGGCGCCCGGCTGTCCGCAGTTGGCTAACGGGCCGCTGCCGCCGGCACAACGTTCGTCGAACCGCTCCACGTGGGCTACCAGGAAACACCCGAGACGCGGCAGACCGCATCCACCGGACGGGCCTGATAGTGCGCCGGGCCGCTAGCCAGCCACCCGGTTGGCGTCAAGGCCTGCCCCACGTTGACCCGTCTCGAATCGTGCCGGCAGCGGCGCCACGTCGCGCCCGCGACCGGCGGCAGGCGCCGGTCTCGATCGCGTCACGGTGCTTGCTGGCGCCCTTCCGCCAGCGCGCCGGTCGGCAGTGTGGGCGGTGTGGGCACGTTGCGGGTGCCCACACCGCCTCATGTAGACGTCCCCCTGTTTTATGCGCCTGGCGAGGGGACGCCGGGTCCGCGATGCCAAGGCCCCGGCGCTGGAACCGGGCGCGTGGGCACCTTGGCCTGCGGTGCCGCAGACCCGCGTGGGTCCGTCTCGGGCCACCCCGCCTGCGCCCCGACCAATCCAATTTCTCATGTTAGAATAGTCAGGGCACCGTGGGATGCTTCGCCAGAACGGATCACTATGGCATACATCGTCCGCGCCGCCGAGACGACCGCGGCCGCGATCTCAGCGACTTTCCCCGTCCTCGTTGTGACCGGCGCCCGCCAGGTCGGCAAATCGACGATGCTCCAGCACCTGGCCGATGCCGACCGCACGGTCGTGTCGCTGGACGATCCCAACGCCCGCGCCCTCGCACGGACCGACCCCGCGCTGTTCCTGCAGCGCTACCGCCCGCCGCTGCTGATCGACGAGATCCAGTACGCGCCGCAACTGCTGCCACTGATCAAGTTGGCCGCGGACCGAGCCAGCCAGCCCGGCCAGTTCTGGCTGACTGGCTCGCAGTCGTTCCATCTGATGCGCGATGTTTCCGAATCATTGGCCGGTCGTGCGGGCATCCTCACACTGACCGGGCTGTCATCGGCCGAGATCAGCGGCGTCGCCTCGGTCCCCTTCGAACCCGACCCAGCCCGGCTGATTGAGCGCGCCAAGATGGCGCCGCGGCTCACCTTGACCGACGTCTTCGAGCGCATCATCACCGGCCCGCTGCCGCGGCTGTGGACGCAGCCGTCGATCGACCGGGAGACGTACTTCCGGCCGCACGTCTCCACCTACTTGCAGCGCGACATCCGCGACCTCAGCCAGGTAGCCGATGAGACGGTTTTCCTGGCTTTCCTGCGAGCCGTCGCCGGGCGCACCGCTCGCCCCCTGGTTATGGAGGACCTGGCACGCGACGTCGGCGTCTCCGCGCCCACCATCAAACGCTGGTTGTCAATTCTCGTGTCCTCCGGGCTGATTGCCCTGGTCCCGCCATACCAAAACAACGCGCTGACGCGCCTGACCAAGTTGCCGCTGCTCCACATGCTCGACACCGGCCTGGCCGCCTACCTTCTCGGCTGGACCACCCCGGAAACCCTGGAGCGCGGCGCGATGTCAGGACAGTTCTTCGAGTCGCACGTCTTCGCCCAGATCCACGCCAGCTACACCGCCGCTGGTCACGAACCGCCACTATTCTTCTATCGGGACAAGGAGAAACGTGAAATCGACCTACTCATCGAGAAGGACGGCGTCATCCACCCCATCGAGGTCAAGAAATCAGCCGCGCCCGGGAAGTCAGCCCTCGCCAATTTCCGCGCCCTCCGCCCGCTGACACAGGCGTCCCCAGGCGAAACCGCGCTCAGAGCCAGAATCGGACACGGCGGCGTCGTCTGCCTGGCCGCCGATCTGCTGCCCCTCGACGCCACCAACTCCCTCATCCCGGTCTGGTTGATCTAGCGCAGCGCGATGCCACAACAACACCAGCCCGGATGACCGGCAGCGGCACCGCGCCGACGCCACACCCCGGTGCCGAGCGCCGGACTCGATTGCGGCACGGTTCGTGCCGTCGCTCCTCCGCTAACGGGCGGGCGCGGCGGTGTACGCGGTGTTGCGAGCGCCCAACCCGCCGTTCATGGTGACGTCCCCCCGCTTGATGAGTTTGGCGAGGGCATAGCGGGTCTGCGCTGGCGTCAGGCCACTGCGACTGGCTAGGGCACGCCGGTCTAGCCGGCCTACCGGATCGACGAGCAAGCCGCCCGCATCCTCACGAAGCGGATGGGCGACCGCTCGACTGAGCCCCGCCAGGTCGTGATGGGAACCGACCTGGTCATCAGAGAGAGCTCTATCCGCCACCAGTCCGCGCAGGCCTACCCGGATCGGCCCGCCCCGTGCGGGCGACTTCGGCGCTCCCAGGTTCTGGCACCGCCAGGGGTTCAGGTGTCACCGAGCAGGCGGTCAACCCGGAGTTGCCGAAAGCGATCGAGGCGACCGAACGCGACACAAACGATCATGGCTGCGGTCAACGCCGTCCAAAACACTCGGCCAGAGACGTCCATCGTGCGCCAGCTCGGATTGAAGATCCAGCCGCCGACCATCCCGATCAGCCACAGCGCGGTGCCGATCGAGCCGATCGAGCGACGCCATGGCGACCGCGACTGTAGGTTGCGCGCGGCGGCCTCGACATCGTCCCAGGTGAAGCCGTCAAAGAAGAGGTAGCGGCGCACCGTGGCTGGGAGCGGCACGCGCCGGCGGCTGAACCACGACGGCATCAGGCAATCATGCCACGCGGAATCCCATCACTCGCCAGAGTGCTAATACCGGGTTCCCACAGTGTCACTTGCGCACTCTGTTCGCACTGTGGGCGGTGCTGTCGCACTGTGGACGGACCCGCTCGGCGGGCGGGCGGCGGCACGCTGGGCTAGTCGGCGGCCAGTTGGGGCTGGGCGACGGCGCGGGCCGCTTCCGGGCCGGCGTCCAGCAACACCTGGAACCCGTCCTCGTCGAGCACCGGCACGCCCAGCGAAACCGCTTTGTCGCGCTTGTTCCCCGGTTCGTCGCCGACCACCACGAACGCGGTCTTGCCCGACACCGACGACGACGCCCGGCCCCCGCCCGCCACGATCGCCTCCTTGGCCTGGTCGCGGGAGAACCCGGCCAGCGCGCCGGTGACCACGATGGACAGCCCGGCCAACGGCCGCGCTCCCCCGACCGCACCGGACCCAGCGCCTGAACCGGCGCCCGGGTCCGAGCCCGATCCGACGCCGCCCCAGCCCGCAGCCGGCTCCCAGCCCGCGTCCGCTAGCGACACCCCGGCGGCGCGCCACTTGTCCACGATGTCGCGGTGCCAGTCCACCGCGAACCACTCCGCGATCGCCTCGGCGATGACCGCGCCGACACCGTCGGCGCCGGCGAGCTCCTCCGGCGCGGCGGCGGCGATCGCGTCCAGCGAGCCGAACGCGCCGGCCAGGGACTGCGCTGCGGTCGGCCCGACGTGCCGGATCGACAGCGCCACCAGCACCCGCCACAACGG
>WQZC01000192.1 GCA_009780925.1 Actinomycetes bacterium
CGCTGGACCCACCAGACACGCTGAACCCGCTGGATTCGCCGGGCGCGTTGGGCGCGCTGGACTCGCCGGGCGCGCCGGGCGCGGGGGTCGCCTTGGTCGCGGTTTCGGTGGTTCCCACGAGGGGTCATTCAACCCTGTGCGTGAGGTAAGCGCCCCGCCTCGACCGCTCGTCGATGGCGACGGTCACACCCCATCGACACCGTTCGCGCGGGCACTGCGGGCGGCCTGGCGATCCTGCCGCGCGCCGCTGCGCCGATCCGGGCCGCGTACCTACCATGGGGGGCGACGGCCGGCGATGTCGCCGGTGACCGTCGCCACTTTCGAAAGGAGACCCATGAATCCCGCAACCACCGCACTGGTCCTGGTCGAATTTCAGAATGACTTCACTTCCGACGGCGGCACGCTGCACGACGCCGTGGCCGAAGTGATGGGGTCCACCGGGATGCTCGACAAGGCGGTGCGGGTCGCCGACGCCGCGCGCGCCGCCGGGGCGACCGTCATCCACAGCCCGATCAGTTTCCAGCCGGGCTACTACGAGATCACCTCGCATCCGTACGGCATTCTGGCCGGCGTGGTCGATTCCACCTCGTTCGTCAAGGGAACCTGGGGCGCGCAGATCGTCGATTGCCTGGCCCCGAAAGAAGGCGACATCGTGCTGGAGGGCAAGCGCGGCCTGGACGCCTTCGCCTCGACCAACATTGACTTCATCCTGCGCAGCAAGGCCATTAAGACCGTGGTGCTGTCCGGGTTCCTATCGAACTGCTGCGTCGAGTCCACGATGCGCAGCGCCTACGAGCGCGGCTACGAGGTCATCACGTTGACCGATGTGGTCGCCGCCACCTCCCAGGCCGAGCACGACAACGCGATCAAGTTCGACTACCCGATGTTCTCCAAGCCGACGACGGCGGATGAGTTCATCGGGGCCCTCGCCGGCGAGGCGGTGGCCGACTCCTCGCGCGGCTACTGAGCGGGCTCGCCGAGCGCGCCTTGCCGCGCGAACCTCACCTTGATCAAATCGCGTTTGAGACCAATAGTTGGCGCCAAACGCAATTTGATCACGCCGTGGCCAGCTGGTCGGCCAGGATTTCCAGGATGTGCCGGTACGGCTGACCGGTCGCCCGGGTCATGCCCAACTCGCAGGTGCGGTTGCACCCGGCGTGCGCGGCACCGCTCAGGGCGGCCACCTCGGCGGCCTCGGCACGGGTGGCGGCACGGGTCAGCTCGGGGTGCAGCATCCCCCGGTCACCGGCGAACGCGCAGCAGCCGGCGTCGGTCGGCACGTTGACCCGCTCGGCCACGGCATGCGCGACAGCGACCAGGAACGGGTTGAGCCCGATCTGGGTCGAGGAACAACTCGGGTGAATGGTGATGGAAGCCAGTTTGTTCACTGCGCCCAGCTTCGGCAGGACGCGCTCGGCGGTGAACTGAACGCAGTCGATCACCCGCAGCTCGGGGCAGTCGGCGACCGTGCGCGCGAACCCCTCGGTGCAACTGGACGCGTCGCAGACGATGGGCAGCCGGCCATTGTCGCTGGCCGCCCGCAGCGCCGGGATCACCTTGGCCGCCATCGCGTCGCGCCCGCGCGCCAGGCCCTTGGAGGTCCAGGGGGTGCCGCAGCACAGCGAATCAACGCCCTCGGGCACCATCAGCGCCAGTCCGGCCGACGCGCACAACGCCTCGAACGCGCCTTGGACGCCGGCCGGTCGCCCCTTGCCGCCGTGCCCGGAGCTGGGCTGGCCCTCGCGGCCGGTCGCGGGGGCGGGAACGGGAGCCGGGCCGAACATCGAGTTGACGCACGCCGGCAAGTACACCGCGACCGGCGCGACCGGGGACGCCTCAACAGCGCACGGATGGCCGCCGGCGCCTCGCTCCGCCGCCGCCTTCCCAGCGGGTGCCTTCCCAGCGGGTGCCTTCCCAGCGGGCACCTTCCCAGCGGGCGCCTTCCCAGCGGGCACCGGGCCGGCCGCCCCCCGCATGTCCCGTCGCCGCTTGCGGCGCCGGCCACCGCCGGGCAGCTCAGGTGACCACAGCGGCACCTGGTCCGCCCCGAGCAGGGCGCGGCCGGCCCGGTTGGCGGCCGTGATCACGGGCGCGATCGGGCGCAGCCCATGCGCGGCGGTCAACGCCAAGCTCGCGGCCCGGGTGGACCCGGCCCAATGCTTGGCGGCCAGTCCCCAGCCCGCCTGGGCGGCGCGCGGGGCCGACTCCGCCCGCCGTTTCTTGATGTACAGCCCGGTGTTGATGCCCACCGGGCAGGCGGTCGAGCACATGCCGTCCACCGCGCAGGTCTGGATCCCGGCGTAGCGGTAGGCCTGCTCCAGCGCGCGCGCCAGGTCCGGCGCACCGTCCGCCCGGGCGCGGGCGATCTCGCGCTGCGCCGCGATGCGCTGGCGCGGGGTGAGGGTCAACTCGCGCGCCGGGCAGACCGGCTCGCAGTACCCGCACTCGACGCACGCGTCCAGCATCGGGTCGACGGCGGTGGGCGCCTTGACGTGCCGCAGATGCGCCTTCGGGTCGTCGGTGAGCACCACCCCGGCGTTGAGCGTCCCGCGCGGGTCGAACAGGTTCTTGATCTCGCGCATCACCGCGTACAGCTCGTCGCCGTACTGCCGCCGCACGAATGGGGCCATCACCCGTCCGGTGCCGTGCTCGGCCTTCAGCGAGCCCCGCCGGCCCAGCACCACATCCACCATCGCGTCGGTGAATCGCTCGTAGCGGTCCAAGCGCCGCTCGAACTCGTCGGTGATCATGAAATGGATGTTGCCGTCTTTGGCGTGCCCGAAGATCACCGAGTCCGGGTAGCCGAACTCGTCGAACAGGCCGGCCAGGTCCGCGCAGGTGTCGGCCAGCGTGTCCACCGGCACCACGACGTCCTCCAGCAGCGCGGTGGTGCCGGGCCGCCGCGCCGCCGCCACCGACGCGTACAGGCCCTTGCGCAGCACCCACAGCTGTTCGCGAACCGTCGGGTCCCCGGTCAACGCCACCGGCTGCGCGACGGGCAGCGAAGCCAGCACCGGTTCCGCGTCGGCGACGATGTGGCGCAGCTCCTCGGCGTCGGCGGA
The DNA here is from genome assembly GCA_009780925.1 of Actinomycetes bacterium. Lineage (GTDB taxonomy): Bacteria > Actinomycetota > Actinomycetes > Mycobacteriales > Jatrophihabitantaceae > WQZC01. The sequence goes on from WQZC01000192.1 coordinate 3,063, forward strand.
CTGATATTCGACCAGCAGCACGGCTTGACGTTCGGGGTGGATCGCGGCGATCCGCGGCGGGCAATTCGGCAGACTCTGGCCCACCCTCACCGAGGCGATGTCCATCAGCTCCAAGGTGGCCGCGCCGCTGGCCACCAGCTCCGGCAGAGCGCGGTTGGCGGCGTACAGGTCCTCGAACACCAACAGCCCGGTGCGCACCTGGGAGCGGATGGGGATGGTGCGGAAGGTCGCCGAGGCCACGAAACCCAACGTGCCCTCGCTGCCGATCATCAGACGCGCCAGCACGTCAACCGGCGCGTGGAAATCCAGGAAGGAGTTCAGCCCGTAGCCCATGGTGTTCTTCATCGAGAACTGCTGGGTGATGGTCGCCACCGACGCCGGGTTGGCGCGGATCCGATCGCGCAGCCCGGCCAACCCGGACCACAGCGGCTCGTTCGTCGCGCGCAAGCGGTCGTCGGCATCCGCCGCGCCGGTGTCCAGCACCGTGCCGTCGGCCAGCACCACCAGCAGCGACTCGACGGTGCGGTAGGCGTTGTCGGTGGTGCCGCAGGCCATCCCCGAGGAGTTGTTGGCCACCACCCCGCCGACGGTGCACGCGGCCGAGCTGGCCGGGTCCGGCCCGAGCTGACGGCCATAGGGCCGCAGGTGGGCGTTGACCCGATCGATGGTGACCCCGGGCTGCACCCGGACCCGCGCGCCGCCGTCGAGCACCTCGACGGCGGCGAAGTGGCGGCGCACATCGGCCAGCACCGCGTCGGTGCCGGCCTGCCCGGAGAGGCTTGTGCCCCCGGAGCGAAAGGTCACCGACAGGTCCGCCTCGGCGCACGCCCGCAGCAGCCGGGCCACCTCGACGGCGTCGCGCGGCACCGCGACCGCCCGCGGGTAGAGCAGGAAATGGGAGGCGTCGTGGGCGCGGGCGCGAACATCGATCGGCGCGGTCAGCACCTGCTCGCAGCCCAGCCACGGGGGCTCGACCGAAGGGGCCAATTGTGCCGGTTGCGGGGCCTTTACCGGATGCGCAGTCACCCCCGCAGGCTATCCCCGGCCCGCCCCCGCGCCGCCGGCCCGCCCGCGCCAGACCGTCCGCGCGCCGGACCGTCCGGCCACGCCCGCCGGGCGGCCCGGCCACGCGGCGCAAGCCTCGGGTCAGGCGCGCAGGAAAGCGAACTCCTCGACCTTCCGGCGCGCCGCACCACGCAACGCCGTCACGTCCGGCCCACGCCCCAGGACCTCCCGCGACGTCGCCGGCAACACCGCCCGCCGCGCACCCCCGAAGATCCGCCGCACATCGTCGGCGGTGCCGCCCTGCGCGCCCACCCCGGGCACCAGGAACGGCCCGTTGAGCCCCGCCAGATCCAGCCCGGAAGCGCCGATGGTGGCCCCGACCACCACCCCGAACGAGCCCAACGGCGCCGCGCCCGCGTTGCGCGCGCCCACCTCGTCGACCACGGCCTGCGCCACCGCGCGCCCGTCGGCGAGGCGGGCCTGCTGCAACGGCACGCCCTCCGGGTTGGAGGTCCGCGCCAGCACGAACACCCCCTGTCCGCCCGCCGAAGCGGCGGCGAACGCTGGGTTCAACGCACCCACCCCCAGATATGGGCTGACGGTGATCGCGTCCGCCGCGACCGCGGCCGCCGGACCCAGATAGGCGGCGGCGTAGGCGTCCATGGTCGAGCCGATGTCGCCGCGTTTGACGTCCAACACCACCAGCGCGCCCAGCTCCCGGCCAGCGGCGACGGTCCGCTCCAACACCGCGATGCCGGCCGAGCCGAACCGCTCGAAGAACGCCGACTGCGGCTTGAGCGCGGCCACCTCACCGGCCAGCGCCGACACCACGGTCAACGCGAACCGCTCCAGCCCGGACACATCCACCGGCAGCCCCCAGGCGGTCAGCAGCCCGGGGTGCGGGTCGATGCCCACGCACAGCGAGCCGCGCGCGGTGAGCGCCGCGTCCAGCCGCGCCCCGAAACTGCTCCCCGCGCCCAAGTCAGTCATCGTCCGCCTTTCCGTCCTGGGCCGGCCCGGATTGGGCCGGGCCGGCATCGTTTCGCGTCGCGCGCTCGCCCGCCGGCCGGTGCGCGAAACCAACCG
>WQZC01000193.1 GCA_009780925.1 Actinomycetes bacterium
GAGACCCGCATGGCCTGGGCCAGAAGCTGGCCGTCAAGGTCCAGCAAGGTGCGAGTCACGCAGTCCTCCTGATATCAAAACGAGACGCTGAGTATATCTGATTCAGTGATGGCCGAGATCGGATGGCCTCGGGGCGGCAGCGGGTTCCGTCGGGTCGGAGCCACTCGGTGGCCAACCAACGCGCGGACGCGGCTTCGATCGCGCCCGCCAAGGAGGAACTGGCGGACCGACGGGTGTTCTTCCTGGGTGATCTTGCCTGGACGGAGTTCAATGTGATCCTCGACCGTCCGGTGCGGCGCAAACCGGCGCTCGCGCGGCTGTTCGCGGAGCCCTCGATCTTAACCGGGGATGAGTGAGCCCGCGGCCACAGCCGAGGTGGTGAAAGGTCGCGCCGATGCCAGTCAGCCGTTCATGGGGCTGACCTCGTTCAGCGGCGCCCAGCCGCGCCGCAGCGAGGTAGCGGTGGCCAAGAACTACCTGACCGAAGATGAGCTGGCCACGCTGAACCGGATGGTGTCGGCGTTCCTCGACCTGGCCGAGCTGCGGGCCATGCGGCACGTTCCCATGTATATGCGGGACCGGATTGGCGAGCTGGACGACTTCGCGACCCGATACGGCAAGGGCGTGCTGCCTGGCCCGGGCGGCGTGAGCCACGATGCCGCCCTCGCCCACGCGACCGCCGAGCACGACGAGCACCGCAAACACGTCGCCGACGAGCCGTCACCAGCCGAACAGGACTACCTCGACGCCATCAAGGCCGCGCAAGAGACAGTGGAGCAGAAAACGCGGCCCAGTCCTGATGAGGGGAGCTGGCCGGCGAGGCAGCTCGCCAGCTTGCCCGGCGGCGTTTTCTGTCGCACCCGGTCACTACCCTCGACTGACGTGAGGATCGCAGTTGCCCGCCCCCAGAAACCGGGTCGCCAGACGTCGGGTCGCGAGGCGCCGTCCATCGCGCGCCGGCCAATGGCGGATGGCATGGCGCGAGCCAGTGCGGGGGCCCGCCGTGGCTGATCGACTGATCGTGCGCGGGGCGCGCGAGCACAACCTGCGCAACGTCAACGTGGAGCTGCCCCGTGACGCGCTGATCGTGTTCACCGGGCTGTCCGGCTCGGGCAAGTCGTCGCTGGCGTTCGACACCATCTTCGCTGAGGGCCAGCGTCGCTACGTGGAGTCGCTGTCCGCCTACGCCCGTCAGTTCCTCGGGCAGATGGACAAGCCCGACGTCGATTTCATCGAGGGGCTCTCCCCGGCGGTGTCCATCGATCAGCGCTCCACCTCGCGCAACCCGCGCAGCACCGTCGGCACGATCACCGAGGTGTACGACTACCTGCGCCTGCTGTACGCCCGGATCGGCCGGCCGCACTGCCCGGTCTGCGGTGAGCCGATCAGCAAACAGACGCCGCAGCAGATCGTCGACCGCGTCCTGGAGATGCCCGAGGGCACCCGGTTCCAGGTTCTCGCGCCGGTCATCCGGGAGCGCAAGGGCGAGTACGTCGACTTGTTCGGCGAGCTGTCCGCCAAGGGGTACTCCCGGGTGCGCGTGGACGGCGTGGTGCACTCGCTCACCGACCCACCGAAGCTCAAAAAGCAGGAGAAGCACACCATTGAGGCGGTGGTGGACCGGCTCACCGCGAAGGCGACCAGCCGGCAGCGGATCACCGACTCGGTGGAGACCGCGCTGGGGCTCGCCGGGGGGGTGGTGATCCTCGATTTCGTGGACGCCGCCGAGGGCGACCCGGCCCGCCAGCGGCGCTACTCCGAGCGGCTGGCGTGCCCGAACGACCACCCGCTGGCGGTGGACGAGTTGGAGCCGCGCTCGTTCTCGTTCAACTCGCCGTTCGGGGCCTGCCAGGCATGCACCGGCATCGGCACCCGCAAGGAGGTGGACCCGGAGCTGGTGGTCCCGGACCCGGAGCGCTCGCTGGCCGACGGGGCCATCGCGCCGTGGTCGGCGGGGCACACCAACGAGTACTTCCTGCGCCTGCTGGAGGGCGTCGCCGATGTGTTCGGCTTCGAGATGGACACCCCGTGGGAGCGGCTGCCGGCGCGGGCGCGCGCCGCCGTGCTGCGTGGCATGACCGAGCAGGTGCACGTGCACTACCGCAACCGTTACGGCCGGGAGCGCTCTTACTACGCCAGCTTCGAGGGGGTGCTGCCGTGGATCGAGCGGCGCTACGCGGAGACCGACTCGGACTATTCGCGCGAGAAGTATGAGGGATACATGCGCGAGGTGCCCTGCCCGGCGTGCGGCGGCACCCGGCTGAAACCGGAGATCCTCGCGGTGACGGTGGGGGGGCGGTCCATCGCGGCGGTGGCGGCGATGTCCATCGCCGGGGCCAATGAGTTCCTCGGCGGGCTGGCGCTGTCCGAGCGGGACCGGATGGTCGCCGACCGGGTGCTCAAGGAGGTTCACTCGCGGCTCGGCTTCCTGGTCGACGTCGGACTGGACTACCTGTCGCTGGACCGGGCGGCGGCGACGCTGGCCGGCGGCGAGGCGCAGCGCATCCGGCTGGCCACCCAGATCGGTTCCGGCCTGGTCGGGGTGCTGTACGTGCTCGACGAGCCGTCCATCGGGTTGCACCAGCGCGACAACCACCGGCTGATCGAGACGCTGATGCGCCTGCGCGATATCGGCAACACGCTGATCGTCGTCGAGCACGACGAGGACACCATCCGCGCCGCCGACTGGGTGGTGGACATCGGCCCACGCGCCGGCGAGCACGGTGGGCGGATCGTGGTGCAGGGCTCGGTCGACGACTTGCTCGCCGCGCCGGACTCGATCACCGGGGCCTACCTGTCCGGCCGGCGCGCGATCAACGTGCCGGCCATCCGCCGGCCCCGCCAGAACGGGCGGGAGCTGGTGGTGGAGGGGGCGCGCGAGCACAACCTGCGCGACATCGACGTGGCCTTCCCGCTGGGCTGCTTCGTGGTGGTGACCGGGGTCAGCGGCTCAGGCAAGTCCACGCTGGTCAACGACATCCTCTACACCGCGCTCGCCAACAAGATCAACGGGGCCAAGCTGCCGCCGGCCCGGCACCGCCGGGTGCGGGGGGTGGAACTGCTGGACAAGGTCGTCGGGGTGGACCAGTCCCCGATCGGGCGCACCCCGCGCTCCAACCCGGCCACCTACACCGGGGTGTTCGACCACATCCGCAAACTGTTCTCCGAGACCACCGAGGCCAAGATCCGCGGCTACCTGCAGGGCCGGTTCTCCTTCAACGTCAAGGGCGGGCGCTGCGAGAACTGCGCCGGTGACGGCACCATCAAGATCGAGATGAACTTCCTGCCGGACGTCTACGTGCCGTGCGAGGTGTGCCACGGCGCCCGCTACAACCGCGAGACGCTGGAGGTGCGCTACAAGGGCAAGACGATCAGTGAAGTGCTGCAGATGCCGATCGAGGAGGCCGCCGAGTTCTTCCGGCCGATCGGCAAGATCTCCCGGCACCTGGAGACCCTGGTGGACGTGGGGCTGGGGTACGTGCGGCTCGGCCAGCCCGCGCCGACCCTCTCCGGTGGCGAGGCGCAGCGGGTCAAGCTGGCCTCCGAGCTGCAGAAACGCTCCACCGGACGCACCATCTATGTGCTCGACGAGCCGACCACCGGGCTGCACTTCGAGGACGTGCGCAAGCTGCTGGGGGTGCTGCACTCGCTGGTGGACAAAGGCAACACGGTGGTGGTCATCGAGCACAACCTGGACGTGATCAAGACCGCCGACTGGGTGATCGACCTGGGGCCGGAGGGCGGCTCGGGCGGCGGCCGGGTGGTGGCCGAGGGCGCCCCGGAGGACGTGGTGCGCGTCGCGGCCTCGCACACCGGGCGGTTCCTGGCGCACATGCTCGCCGAGCCAGTGGCCGGGCCCTCACCTGCCGCTCGCTGAGGCTTTGCCGGGCCACCGCCGTGCGCGGTCGCGACGGCCTGGTGGAAGGCTGGCCGGTGTGAATCTGCGGGCCTACCGGGAGGTGCTGCGCATTCGCGACGTGCGGCAGATCCTGACGCTAGGCCTGGTGCTTCGGATCCCGTTCACCGCGCTGCCCATGGTGCTCACCCTGCACGTGGTGCGACACTTGGGCCGCTCCTATGCCGAGGCCGGGGTGGCCGCTGCGGTGCTGACCGTCGCCACCGGGATCAGCGGCCCGTGGCGCGGGCGCATGCTGGACCGAGTGGGCCTGCGCGCCACCCTGCTGCCGTCCCTGGTGGTCATGCCCATAGCCTGGATCGTCGGGGCGTTCGTGGGCTTCTGGCCGATGGTCGCGTGCATCGCGATGGCCGGATTGTTCAACCTGCCTATCTTCCCCGTGGCGCGCCAGGTGCTGATCCGGGCGGTGGCCGACGAGCGGCGCAAGACGGCGTTGGCGTTGGATTCGGTGCTCACCGAGGTGTCGTTCATGATCGGCCCGCTGCTCGGCGTGGCTGTGGCGACCTATGCCGACACCAGATGGGTCCTCGTCGGGTTCACCCTTGCGAACGTCGTCGCGGGAATGGGTCTGTGGCGGGCGAATCCGGCGATAACCGCCGCCGACGCCGCTGCCGCCGACGCCGCTGCCGCCGCTGCCGCCGGTGCGGCCGATGGCGCTGCTGGTGCCGTCGACGCTGCCGGTGCCGCGGCCCCGCCGAGCGAGCCGCCGCACCGGCACCGGCTGACCGAGTGGGTCAACGCGGCGGTGCTCGCGATGCTGGCGGCGGCGGTGGTGGCCGGGGCGGTGCTCAGCGCCAGCGATCTGGGTCTGGTGGCCGGGTTGCGCCAGATGGGGCAGCCGGCGATGATCGGCGTGGCGTCGGCGCTGTGGGCTTTCGGCTCCGCAGCGGGCGGGCTGGTGTACGGGGCGATGCATCGGCGGATACCGCTGTTCGCGCTGGTGGCCGGGCTGTGCGTGGTCACCGCCGCGCCCGCGCTGGCCAACAACTGGTTCACCCTTTCCGTGCTGCTCGTCGTCACCGGGCTGTTCTGCGCGCCGACCCTGGTGGCGCTGACCGAGCAGCTCAGCCGGGTGGTTCCCGAGCAGGTGCGTGGTGAGGCGATGGGTTGGCAGGGCTCGGCGCTATCGGCGGGCTCGGCGCTCGGTTCCCCGCTGGCCGGGGTGGCGATCGACGTGAGCGGTTGGCGCGCGGGCTTCACATTTCCGGCGCTGATCGGTATCGGGCTGGC